>CAMOEP010000375.1 GCA_946612185.1 uncultured Ruminococcus sp. | reverse complement strand
GACCAGGAGTGCAAGAACCGCAGCCTCTTCCTGACACTCTGGAAGAAGCGTGAGCCGAACGCCGACGATATGCAGGCTGACGGCTACAACTACAACCAGCTCAAAGTCCTGCTCAGTGCGGCAAGAATCGAACAGGTGAACTTCGAGAGCGTCGCTGACTTCTGCCGTGCGCTCATCGGCAAGTGCGTCGTTGTTTCAGTTTACCATGAGGAGTACAAGGGCAAGAAGCAGGAGAGAATATACGGCTTCGACATACTCCCAACAGACAAGCCCGACTGCAAGCACGTTTTCAAGAGTGCAAATTCCGGCACAACTTTCGCCCCCGCTCAGCGCCCTCCGGAGCAGTTTGCGTCACAGCTCAAAGCGGCAGATTTTGAGGAACTGGTCAGCGATTCGGATGTACCGTTCTGACAACATGAGGCAGGTTCGCCCTGCCTCCACAATTTCCACGAAGGAGAAATGGTATGTACGAACTGATACCCGATGAACTGAAAAAACTTAAACGCTGGGTGTGCTGGAGACTTATTGAAAACCCCGATGCTAAGCCGAATTCTCATAGCAGATTCACCAAAGTACCGTATAATCCGGAGAGGGGCTGGAAGGCTTCCTCGACTGATCCGGCGACGTGGGCGGACTTTGACACGGCGGTCGGAGCGGTTCAGGCTGGCGAATTTGCTGGCATCGGATTTATGTTTCTTGGCAGCGGCTATTTCGGCATCGACATCGACGACAGACCCGACGAGATGAAGAAATTTCTGTCCGGCGAGCATGATAATATTTTCGGCGAAATGGTCGATTCTCTGCGAAGCTATGCGGAAATTTCGCAGAGTGGCAACGGTATCCACATCATCTGCAAGGGTGTTCTTCCAGACAAGGATTTTAAAAACCCGGATCATAAGGTGGAGATGTATGCCAAGGCACGATACTTCTGCATGACCGGCAATTTCTGCGGAGATTTCGCCGATATTGCGGACTGTACCGAGACTGTGAAGCCGTTTTATGAGCGCTACAAAACAAAGAAAGACAAGCCGGAATCAGCTCCGCCGCCACCGCCTGCGCCCGTGAGTCTGGACGTTCACAGCATCATCGAGAAAGCCATGAACTCCAAGGGCGGCGACAAGTTCCGCAGGCTTTATAATGGTAATATTCAGGACTACACTTCCGCTTCCGAAGCTGACCTTGCATTTTGCAATATGCTGGCGTTCTGGTGCGGCGGTGACACCGCAAAAATGGACGAGATATTCCGCAGTTCCGGTCTGATGCGTGAGAAGTGGGACAGGAAACAGTCCGGCTCCACTTACGGGAAACTCACCCTGCAAAAGGCGGCAAATGGCTGTAATGCACACTATGACCCGAAACGCCCGCAGGACAGCGGCGCTAAGATCACCATTAAGCAAAAGGGGGAAGTTCCCCAGGACAAGCTGTACAAATTCGACGACTCTGGCAACGCTGAGCGCATGAACGATGCTTTCGGTGAGGTGCTGAAATGGTCATATGTGGAGAAGAAGTGGCTGTTTTATGAGGGCGGAAAATGGCACTATGATGATATTGGTTATCACCGTCACATTGCCGACGCTGTGGTGGCGATGATCGAGCAGGACTACCCCCTTTACCAGGACGACCCCGACACCGAAAAGGCGTTTATGAAGCACCTGAAACGCTCACGCTCATTCTCCGGCAAGACCAACATGATACGGGAGTACGAGCATTATTCCCCGATTCTGCCCCGGATGCTCGACAAGCACAAGATGCTCCTGAACTGCAAAAACGGCACGCTCAACCTGAAAACCGGTGAACTTTCGCCCCACGATCGTGGTAATTTCATGACCAAGCAGATTCCCGTGAATTACAACCCCGATGCACCTGAACCCAAGCTTTGGCTGAAGTTCCTCGACGATATTTTCAGGGGCGACCCCTACATGATTAGGTACATTCAGAAGTGCTGCGGCTACTCACTTTCCGGCTCGACTGAGGAGCAGTGCTTGTTCTTCCTGCACGGGTCAGGCGGCAACGGCAAGAGCGTGTTCCTGGAAATTATCCGGTACATCTTAGGCGACTATGCGACCAACATTCAGCCCCAGACCATTATGATGCAGAACCGCTCCGGAAGTTCGCCAAATGGCGATATTGCGAGACTTAAAGGCGCAAGACTGGTAACATCAGTCGAGCCGAATGAGGGCGCATGGCTTGACGAGGGACTGGTAAAACAGCTCACCGGCGACGATGTTGTCACTGCCCGAAAGATGTTCTCGGACGAGTTCGAGTTCAAGCCAGAGTTCAAATTATGGATGGCGACCAACCATAAACCCCGCATCAAAGGCACTGACAACGGCATCTGGCGACGCATTCATCTGATACCGTTCACCGTCCAGATTCCCCCGGAAAAAATGGACAAGCACCTGAAATATAAGCTGGTTCAGGAGGCGGAATCTATCCTGAAATGGATAATCGACGGCTGTCTATTATGGCAAAATGAGGGACTGACCATGCCCAAGGCTGTCAAGGACGCTACCCAGGAGTACCGAAATGAAATGGACACACTGGGGGCATTTCTTGAAGCCTGCTGCATCGAGGGTCAGGGCGAGGTCAAGGCTTCGGCGCTGTACTCGGTGTACGCTAAGTGGGCGGACGAAAACAACGAGTACAAGCTGTCAAACACCAAGTTCGGCAACGAAATGGTCAAGCGTTTTCAGAAGGACAAAACCAGAAACGGCATCTTTTACAAAGGTCTGACACTCTCAGGCGTGTGAATAGTTGAATGGCGTAAAATAGCCATTGTGAAGGGTGTGAAGGGTTATACCTATTGTACGTGTGAAA
>CAMOEP010000374.1 GCA_946612185.1 uncultured Ruminococcus sp. | reverse complement strand
CCGTAGAAGTGGTACAGACCAGCAAGGTCGCCGCAGAATGCAGCATTATAGTCGTCGGTAACTTCGTTGTAGATGTAGTCGGTTGTGATATCGCTGTGGTAGTCGCTCAGATCAGGACCGCCAACAAGTGCGCCCCAGAGAGTGTGAACCTGTACTACAGGATCTTCCATAGACTGCTTAGCGGAGCAGTGTGCAGCACGGTGATGAGGCTGTGAAGCGTAGCTGTTGCCGTAGCCTACCTCATAAGCATAGCCCATAGGGTTGTCACCGAGGATATACTCCATCTGATCCTTAGCCCACTCAACATAAGTCATATCACCGGTTTCTTTAGCGTAAACCATTGCCTGAAGTCCGGCAGCAGTATTGTAACGTGCGCTTCCGTAGCCGGCAACAACTGCCCAACCGTCGGGAGACTTAGCGATGAAGTTGCCAGGTCTTTCTTCCAGATCAGGAATCTGATCGTAAGTCATAGGTGTATTCCAGAGCAGATCGTCCATACCGAAGTACTTGTGACCTGTAACTTTTGTGAAGTAGTTTCTCATAGGACGCTCGTTGATAACGTTGCCGTCCTTGTCTGTAGCGGAAACTGTCTGTCCGCCAGCCTGTACCTTAGCAGCAGTAGCCTCGTCAACGCCTGACCAGAACTCAAGGTTCCAGTTGAAGATGTACCAGTCTCTTGCGGTATTTGTTACAGGAGCAAGCTTTGCGAAAACGCCGCCCCATACTGTATCCCAGCAGTGTACCCAGATGTTCTGCCAGCAGTTGCCGGTATCTGTCATGATACGCTTTAAATAGCCGGTGTAGTAGTAAGCACCCTTCTCGTTTGTCTTAGTCTCATCTACAGAAACGATATCGTCGATGTAGCTGTAGTCCTCAGTACAGTAGTAAAGCCATACAGCAGCCCAAGCCAGTTCATCGTAGTCATAACTGGAGGTATAGAAACCGCCGTCGTAACCCAGGGAAGTAGCAGTAGGTGTAGTACCCAGCTCCCAATCCTCAGTATGAGTCTCAACAGCGAAATCGTACAGTGCCTTGGCGTACTTCAGGTTCTTGGCAGCATAAGTGGGGTCAGTGTCCTTGAAGTTTAAGTAGTTGATAGCCAGAGAAGCAGCAGCGCCGGCACACTGGTCAGAAGCAGGCATCTCAGTAGTTGCGAAGTAAGCAGGACGCTTTACCGCACAGCTTGAGGAAGCAACAACGGTATTGTCCACCTGGAGTTCAGGAGCGCACCAGTAGTTATGGTCGTTATTACCCTCGCCCACCTGATAGCAGTAAGCAACAACATGATCGTCGTCGTCCAGGAAAGTAGCCTTCATGAAGTAGTCGTTTATCCAGCGCAGTTCGTCCTCAACGTGCTTATCAAGACCAGTCTCCTGGTAAGCGTCACGGAACTCATAGTAGCCCCAGCCAACAGTTGAAGCGGAGTAGCTTCCGGGCAGACCGAACTTAACGTGGTCACCTGCATCGTGCCAGCCGCCAGTCAGATCAAGAGTACCATTACCATCGGGGTCGAGGTACTTCTTATTGGCAGCAATGAATTCCTTGGACATATTAACGCCCTCATAAAGGCCCTCAGCAGCAGAAGCACCGCCGTCACCCTTACCGTCGTATGCGCCAAGACCCTCGTCGTCTTTCTCATCACCCTCCTTGGGCTTTTCGTCGTCAACGGGCTTACCCTTATTGACAGTAGGCATAGGATTCATAGGCTGGAGCGGTATCTCAGCGTCCTTAACGTGACAGTCCTCACGCCATGAGTAGTAACCGTCCTCGCCTACCTTATCGCCGCACTTATTTGCATCATAGAAGCAAAGTGCAAGCTGGAGAGCTTCAGCGAAGTTGTCGTAGTTGTTAGGGTTTTCCTCGTCAATGACCGCAGCATTTGCAGAACCCAGCGGAAGTGATGACAGCATCACAGCCGCAGAGACAGCAGCAGCGGTACGCTTGAACAGATTTGATCTCTTCATTCTTATCAAACACCTTTCTTAATAATGATATAATTACAGCAGACCTTTTTCCCTCAGTCTGTCGAACACGATATTGTAGCCGTCGTTGCCGTCTTTGAGAGAGCGGTTCACACGGCTTATTGTGGCAGTACTTGCGCCTGTTTCGGTGACGATATTATTGTAGACGATATGCTTGTCGAGAAGCTTAGCAACATGAAGGCGCTGAGCAAAGGCTTTCAGTTCGATGCTTGTGCAGAGGTCGTCGAAGAACTTGTAGCAGTCGTCAACGGTTTCAAGGGTGAGTATTGCTTCAAAGAGCAGATCCATATTTTCTGATTTGATCTTATTTATCATAGTTAGAACTCCAATCTGCCAAAGGGCGGAAATTATGCAAACATTCTGCTTTTAGGCAACACAATCTCTGTGCGGTGTTGCCTTTATATTTTAGCATATTACAACGAAAAAGTAAAGACCTTTCCTGAAAAATCCGCTGAAAAAATCGCAGTTTGCCCATAATGTTCCATACACCTTTAGTATATGATACCACATTATTAACAAAAAGTAAAGTCAATTATTGCTGAAAAATCAGCGATATATCAAGTTTGTGCAAGTGAAACAATAAGAGGAATGATATTTTGTTATCAATGACTGCTCAGGAACATTAGATTAATTAAAGGATTAAGACAGGGTTTATTAATAGTGAAATATAATTTAATTAAGCTGCTGTTTAAGTATGGATAATGGGATTTTGTTGCCATACTTTAATAGGATATATACCATCTTTAAACAAGATCAAGGGAGTTCACGAACGCTAACATATGGGCGGTCGAACTAGGGCGTGTTGACACTATAATAATGCGCAGATTTTTGAGCAGAATTTCTA
>CAMOEP010000373.1 GCA_946612185.1 uncultured Ruminococcus sp. | reverse complement strand
CTTTTTCTTTTATTATACCATATTCTCCCTGATTTGTCCACTCCCCAGCTTGACCGCCCCCAAGCTGAGCCAGCTTGACCGCCCCCACGTTGTCGCTTGCTTACGCTCGCTTACTATTTTAGAAGCGGTACTTTTGCCGTCGCTCAACCGTGTTTTCCTTGGTACATAGTTCACTGGTAGAACTGTAAAACATCGGGTTTACAGAATTTCCGGAATAGAACTTAGTACCAATGAAAATAAGGTTGAGCGACGTAAAAAGTACCGCTTCTGCCAAAGTAAGCGAGCAAAGCGAGCGACAACGTGATAAGCGGTCAAGCTGGCTCAGCTTGCAAGCGACAACGTGGGGGCGGTCAAGCTGGCTCAGCTTGCTTGTTCATGGAATGTTTACAAAGTTTGGCGCACATTTTATGCTCCTGCTCCGTTATAGTTTACAGAAGGCGGTGAATTCCGCTAATTTGTAACTACAAGGGAGGTATTTTCAATGAAAACTAAACGAATCCTTGCTGCGGCTATGTGCCTTTGCCTGTGCGCACCTATGACCGCTATGCAGACCGCTTCACAGCTTACTTACGGCGCTGAACCCACCGCCAGTCAGGTGTTCAGCATCTACCGTTACCAGAAAGCCGACGACCACATCGAGATAACCGCCGTTTCCACAATGGCTGATGGCACTATCGAAGTTCCGTCGGCGCTTGACGGTCTGCCTGTTACCGTTATCGGTGACCACGCTTTCGCCTCAACTGCCGCTGAGGAGGTTATCCTGCCGGACAGCATCACCACTATCGGTGATATGGCTTTCGCCGGAAGCAAAACTCTCCACAAGGTCATTATCCCGGATGGCATTGAGCGAATCGGCAACGAGTGCTTCATGAACTGCACAAATTTACAGGTGGTACGCCTGCCTAAGTCCCTGAAAAGTATCGGCGTAAGAGCATTTTACGGTTGCAGCAAGCTTATGGGCATGGACATTCCGGATAATGTCAGCGAGATAGGGGAAATGGCTTTTGCTTCCTGTGCATGGCTTAACTGGATATACCTGCCGGACAGCCTGGAAGTACTTGAGACCGCTGTTTTTGAAAATGACCCTAAGCTTACCAAACTTACTCTGCCTGATAAGGTGGAATTTGTCAAAAGCCGTGCGCTGCCCGACACGCTTGAGATACTGATAGTCCAGAACAATAACTGCACCATTGACGACACTAACCACCTTTACAATATAAAACCAGATGTATGCACTATCTACGCTTCTGATTCATGCAGGAATATCAAGAAGTTCGCTACCGACTACGGCTTCCTCGTTCTTAATGCTGATGCAGATGAACTTAGCAAGGCTATTGAGGGTTACTATGATCCACACCATGACAATATCAAAGGCGATGCCAATGGCGACCAATGGATAACTGTTGCTGACCTGCTTTCCATTCAGCGCTATATCTTAGGCTGCGGCAAGATCGAATACCCTAAGAACGCTGACTTCAACGATGACGGCAAGATAAACGTTTACGATATGGTAGAACTGCGAGAGTACCTGGAAACTATCGTGTCACGCCGTATTCTTGAACCCGTATATTCCGCAACTGACCTGGCTGCGGATTACAATGAACAGGAGGTTCAGGGTGCTGAGATAGACAAGGAGTTCTCTGCGGCACAGACAAGCTTTGCGGTTGATGTATTCAAGCGCTCATACAGCGATGCGGTCTCTGACGACGACGCTGAGAACCTGCTGGTTTCCCCCTACAGTGTTATGCAGGCGCTCGCCATGACCACAAACGGCGCTGACGGTGATACACTTTCGCAAATGGAGCAGGCGCTTGGCGGTATGCCTATCGACTCGCTGAACAAGTACCTTTATACCCTGAGAAGAAATCAGCCTGATTCCGTAAACTGCAAGCTGAAAACTGCCAACTCTATCTGGGTTCGTGACGATGTGGAGAGGGTAAGCCTCGTTCCCGATTTTGTTCAGACGACTAAGGACTACTACGACGCATCGCTTTATGCTGCACCCTTTGACGATACCACCGTTTCAGACATAAATGGCTGGGTAAAGGATAATACCGACGATATGATCGACGGTGTTATCGACATGATACCGGAATCTGCTGTTATGTACCTTATAAATGCAGTTGCATTCGATGCGAAGTGGGAGTGTGCCTTTGAAAAGATGAATACCCACAATGCAACATTCACCGCTTTTGACGGCTCTGAGCAGACCGCAGAGATGATGAGTTCTGACATGGACTGGTACATTGAGGACGACTATGCAAAGGGCTTCTGCAAGTTCTATAAGGGCGGACGATATGCTTTCGCAGCACTTCTGCCGGATGAGGGAATGAGCCTTACTGACTACGTTGAGACTATCACTCCGGAGGGATTTACTGAAACTATCGCAAACCGTCAGAGAATGTATAATTTTGTGGGACAGATGCCTAAGTTCACCTATGACTACGATATCATAATGAACAAACAGCTTCAGGACATGGGTATGCAGGACGCATTCTCAGACGATGCGGACTTCTCAAACATGGTTGAGAAGAACGATGTGGGAATAAGCATGGTTTACCACAAGGCGCATATCGACGTGGACGAACTTGGAACAAAGGCAGCAGCGGTAACAGTTGTTGAGGTATCCGAAACTGCGGTACAGGATCCGCCTACAGTCCTGACACTGAACAGACCTTTCGTATACTGCATCTACGACACACAGACCGATATACCGGTATTTATCGGCTCACTCAGCTACGTTGAGTAAGCAATAAGGCTGTTTCTGCACGACAGCTAAAGGCAACACCGCACAAAGACCGCCTGACGGCTTTGCGGCACATCTGCT
>CAMOEP010000372.1 GCA_946612185.1 uncultured Ruminococcus sp. | reverse complement strand
AAGGAGGTGAAAGAAATGCAGGTCATAGATACCAGTACATTCAACAGGCTTAAAAAAGGCGATACAACCGGCTTCATGTCACACACCGAAGCGGACATTGCATTCTGTGAGTATCTTGCGTGCTGCGGATTTTCCGCTGAGAGCATCGACGAGGAATACAGGAAAAGCGGTCTGATGCGTGAAAAGTGGAATAGACAGCAGTCCGGCACTACCTACGGCGCTCTTGTTATAGAAAAGGCTATGCGAAAAACTGCTGAATAAAGATGCAAGCCGCATCTGATGAACGCAGAAGCGGCTTGTATCAATATCAGTCTTTAAGGAAAGAGTCGAAATTCTTGATTTCTTTGTAGTGTTTATATGCGTCCTCGAAGAAATCATCAAGAGTTTCAAGCTGAAGAAACGGGTCGCCGAAAAGTTTTTCATCATTCATGCGGCGGCAGTATTCCTCAAATTTGGTTTTAGCATAGACCATAGCAAGATCATAAGCTAAGTCTTTCATTATTCTCACCTCCTCCCTTACATTATAGCAAGAGGCGGTGAGACTGTCAAGGAGGAACACAAATGAACAACCTAATCAAAATCGACACCAACGCCACCGACCGCCCCACAGTCATGGGCAGGGAACTTCACAAGGCGCTGGAGATCAAGACACCTTACAATATGAAAGGAGAATGAACCATGACCTACGAAGAAATCAAAAGCAGCACAAAGGACTTTCTTGTTCCGGCTGACATCGCAAGGGTACTGGGTTGCAGTGCATACAACATCAACTTGCAGGTCAAGGAGGACAAGCAGAACGGAATCAACTCCTTCCCGTTCCCGACTATCCTGATAAGATCCAGAGTAAAAATACCCAGAATTGCGTTCATCAGATGCATGGAGGGAACTAAGGAGGAGCAGGAAAATGGTAATGGATAAGGGCGAGATACTTAGAGACTACAAGGCGGCACGTCACAAGCTGGAGCAGGTCAAGATACTGGCTGAGCTTAATGACTGCACTCCTGCCGAGATCGTCGGAGTTATAGCCGAGCAGACAGCTAACAAGAGTACTCTTTCAAGGCTGATAGGCGAATACGGCTGTGAGCCGCCGATCGTGAAGAAACCCAAGCACAAGCCTGCAAATGAGCCGGCAATGGCAGTTCTGGAAGATCGTGAGATCACCGTCACCGAAGCTGTAGACCGCCTGCGCCGTGAACTGGACGAACTTGATCGCAGGCAGTATGAACTGGACATGGAGAAGGCGGACTTCTACAGAATGCTCTGGGAAATGCTCGGAGGTGTATCGTGACTGACTTCGACAAAGCCTGTTACCTCGCCGGCTGGGTGGAGAACCACATGAAGCTGACGGTGATAATCACCGCAGAGGAGATTCTCGATAAACTCAGCCGACCGGGGGAACTGGACTGCTACTACCGCATCGCAAAGGAGATATACCCATGAAAACCAAACTCTACCGCCTGACACTGGCGAACGCCTGGGGCGAGCAGTACGTCGTGACGCTTCCGGCGGTCAGCCTGGGCGAGGCACTGAGCCGAATCACACTTGATCCCGGCTGGCATCTCAGCAGATTCTCGATAATGGGGGTGTGCATCGCATGAACCCTATCATCGGGACGCTTATTCTGTGCCTTGTGCTGTGCGAACTGTACCGCAAGATGCAGGAATTTGCCGGAGAACTCAGAGCCTACCGCAGCCGCCTGAAACGTGTCCGCAGACTGCGCCGGACTATCCAGACCGACACCTTTCTTCGGGACACCGCAAGCAATGACGTGACCCGTGAGTACTATGCGGAGCAGGTGCGGAAACTTACCGAAACCCTGCAAGAGTGTGAATAATCAGTGAATTTTCCGTGAACTTTCTGCGATAATCAAACGTTTCCGGTTGATTCCGGGGGCTTTTTGTACCACTTATGAGAGGGGGGGACGATATGAACGAGGTTCAGGAAGAAAAGGAGTGCTTTGTGCGCTACCACGTTGAACCAATGTGCATGGAACTTGACAGCAGCATCGACAAGCTGTGGTACTCCGTCACAAACGGCACGGAACTGGTAACTATCCAGCGCCACAACAAATCTGTAGTCCGCATCGACGTTACCGCCGACAGCTTAGCGGCTCTGGCAATGGACGTGCTGAGGACATTTTGAAAGGGGGTGAGAATGTGAATATTCCGAAACGATACAGCCTGTATGACTGCTACGAAACCGAAATACTGCCCGGTGAACTTCTCTGCGAATCAGATGACTATGCAGAGATCAGGGCTGCCGCAAAGGAACGGACAGAAGATACCGACGGCGAATGTATCTTGTATGTGGCAGAGTACATGGGCAATGGAAAGGAGTACATGGGCAATGGAAAGGAGAATGAAAATGTCAGTTAAGATCAATACACTCGAATTTGAAAATGTCAAGCGTATCAAAGCAGTATCAATTGAGCCCACAGCTAACGGGCTCACTATTATCGGCGGAAACAACAGGCAGGGCAAGACCTCAGTGTTGGACGCTATCTGCTGGGCTCTGGGTGGCGATAAGTACAGACCTTCTCAGGCACAGCGCACCGGTTCTGAGATCCCACCACACATTAAGATAACGCTTAGCAATGGTCTGGTGGTGGAGCGCTCCGGCAAGAACAGTTCCCTGAAGGTCATTGATCCTAACGGGCGCAAGGGTGGACAGCAGCTTCTGAGTGAGTTTGTAGAGCAGTTTGCCCTTGACCTGCCCGCATTTATGGAGATGAACGACAAGAAGAAGGCGGACGTCCTGCTTCGGATCATTGGTATCGGTGAGCAGCTCTACACTATGGAGCAGAACGAGCAGCGCCTCTACAACCGCCGCACAG
>CAMOEP010000371.1 GCA_946612185.1 uncultured Ruminococcus sp. | reverse complement strand
GAAAAATCTGACTGCGCATCTGCACCACAATCTCTGTGCGGTGTTGCCTTAACGCCATTCCAACCCCCATTCATATAATGTTCTCATTTGTGTATTTTTCACAGCCGGCTCTCAGCAGTACGGCTGTTTTTTTACCCGATTTCATCGTCATATTGCACAAAAGATTATGTTGAAACTTGTTCGCTATGCGCTTCTGTTGCGAAATTCATTACATTTTTCCGGTTTTCGGCAAAAAATACTTGCAGTTTTTTGTGAAATGTGATAAAATATATTGATACATGATATTACTGCACTATTACTATTTATGAAGGAGTTCGTTATGGCAAAGATAAAGGCTGCTGTGATTTTCGGCGGAACTTCCCGTGAACATGACCTGTCACTGGCTTCCGCCGCTGAGGTGATCCGCAATATCCCTGCGGAGAAGTATGAGGTGATCGCTATCGGCATCACACGAAAGGGCAGATGGCTCTACTTCCCCGGCGACCCGGACGCTATCGCTGACGGAAGCTGGGAATATGACCCCGACTGCACCTCCGCCATTATCTCGCCCGACCCGATCCACAGAGGCATCATCACTATCGAGAACGGCGAGACTTCCGTCAAGAAAATCGACGTGGTATTCCCCCTGCTACAGGGAAAAAGAGGCGCTGACGGTACTATCCAGGGGCTTCTCGACCTGTCAGGGATACCCTATGTCGGCTGCGGTCACTTAGCTGCTGCTGCTTGTACCGACAAGTCTCATACACATATGGTTCTGGACGACTACGGTATCCAGACCGCTGAGTGGGCGCTCCTGACCCAGCGTGATATAAACTGCATCGACGAGAAATGTGCTGCCGTTGCCGCACGTTTCAGCTTTCCGCTGATTGTCAAGCCCGCTAACTCCGGATGCAGCGCCGGTACTACCAAGGCTGAAAATGTGGAGGAACTGGCTGCAGCGGTGAAGATCGCTTTCTCTAACGATAATAAGGTGGTCATCGAAAAGTTTGTCTCCGGCAGAAAGCTGGAAGTCGCAGTTTTCGGCTACGACTACCCCTTCGCTTCAAATGTCGGTGAGATAACTGACCCGGATACCGTCTACGACCCCACGGAAGTCCGCAAAAGCAGCGGCGATGACCTGGTCGTTCCTGCCGACCTGCCTTTCGTTACCCAGCAGTTCATCAAGGAAACTGCCGTGAAAGCTTACAAGGCACTTGGCTGCAAGGGATTCGCAAGGATAGACTTCTTCCTTACAAAGGACGGCAGCCTTCTCCTTAATAAGATCGGTACTGCTCCTGGTATGCGCAAAAACAGCGTCTACCCCAAGCTTATGCGTGAACTGGGCATGGAACTGCCTTACCTTGTGGATAAGCTTCTGGAACAGGCTATCGAGAACTTCGACCGATCTTTCTGAGGTGCTGCTGTGAAGAAGAATATCTTTATCTCACTTACAAGTATCCATACCCAGGACGGCGAAAAAGACCAGTCAGAACTGGTGACCCGTGCTACCTACCACTCCGAGAACGGTGCTGATGTTATCACCTATGAGGACACAGAAGCTACCGGCTACCAGGGAAGTGTCACCACTATCACCGTCAGCGGCTCTGAACGGGCAAGCATCGTCCGCAAAGGGGCTACAAACTCCGTCCTTACTATGGAAATGGGCAAGAAACACTACTGCCACTACGGTACTCCATACGGGGATATGCAGATAGGCGTTTACACCCACAATATCGACAACTCCCTCACAAGTGACGGGAAGCTGTATATGAAATACACACTTGACCTGAATTCCTCGTTCCTTTCGGATAACGAGATCATTCTAAGTATAAAGAATTAACACAGGAGGAAATACCAATGTCAGACCTTATCAAAACCGCTTCCGAGCAGCTCCATGACCTTATCGCACAGGCTTTGCAGAAGCTTGCTGCCGAAAGCGGCGCAGAGGGAACTCTCCCCGATTTCGCCGTTGAGATCCCGGCAGACAAGTCACACGGCGACTTCGCCACCAATGCCGCTATGGTCAGCGCACGCCTTTTCAGAAAAGCACCTAAAATGATCGCAGACAGCCTTTGCGCTGCCCTCGACCTTACCGACACCGCTTTCGACCGCTGCGAAGTGGCTGGCCCCGGATTCATCAACTTCTTCCTTTCAAGAAAATGGTTCTCCGATGCTCTGAAAAATGTGCTGGATTCCGGCGAAAATTACGGCAGAACTGACTACGGCAAGGGTAAGAGAGTCCTGGTGGAATTTGTCTCCGCTAACCCCACCGGCCCTATGCATATCGGTAACGCCCGTGGCGGCGCTATCGGTGACTGCCTCGCAAGTGTCCTGGACTACGCTGGTTTCAAGGCTGAGCGTGAGTTCTATGTGAACGATGCCGGCAACCAGATCGAGAAGTTCGGAAAATCACTGTCCCTGCGCTATATGCAGCTTTGCAGCGACAAGGGTCAGCAGTACATCTACGACCACAGAAACAGCACAGAAGACCTCTGCGCTGCTATATACGCCGAAAGCGGCGAGGGTCAGGCTTTCGAGATGCCTGAGGACGTTTACCTGGGTACTGATATCATCGAACACGCTGCTAACTACTACCACGAGCATATCTTCGCCCTCCAGGATCTCTCCGAGGAGGAACGCCGCAAGGCTCTGGTGGAGTACGCCCTGCCCCTGAATATCGCAGGTCTGGAGCGTGACCTGAAAAAGTACCGCATCGTTTACGATAACTGGTTCAGAGAAAGCACTATCCACGCTAAAAACGAGACTAAGAAGGTCGTCGATGCCCTCCTTGAAAACGGCTCTGCTTACGAAAAGGACGGCGCTGTATGGTTCAAGGGCGAGGAGTACGGTCTGGA
>CAMOEP010000370.1 GCA_946612185.1 uncultured Ruminococcus sp. | reverse complement strand
GTACTCGGAATCCAAGACCCGACAGATCCTGACTTCCGAATCCCGTAAGCTAAAATTTCAGTTTTACTGTTCCCAGATTGGTTTTACATACACCTTTACAGGGAAAAGCTCCGGTGCGCTTACAGAAGAAGCGATGTCCTCCGGGCAGGTGGTGTATTTCAGGGGGAGTCCGGTCTTTTCGCAGACTTCCTTTGCAAACTCCGCAGACTCCCCGATTATCTCAGGGGAAGTCTCGCAGCCTAAGTTAGTATTGTTAACTATTGCAGTATGCTTCATTCTTGCGGCATTCTCGATCTCGTACATGAGAACGGTAGCCTCGTCCGCATTTGAAGTAAGTGTGCGGCGCTGATTGATGACATAGAACATATCAATATCGTCGCTGAACTCAGCCAGTGCCTCGGCATATCTGCCCAGGGCTGTAGCGCCTGCATCGTCGCCGCCAACGTCGATGATAAGGCAGTCCTCATTCACAGCAAGCTGCTCCACATCGAACTGAATGGAAGGCATATCCAGATTGCTGTTAGCGAAATCCGGAGCGATCATCTTTATGCCCTTCTCCCGGAACATAGCCTCAAAATCGGCGGTACGGAAGTAGGGGTTTACAAGGTCAAGGTCAGCGATAGTAACGCTCTTGCCCTCAGCGGCAGCCTTGACAGCAAGGTTTACAGAAAAATTGGTCTTGCCCGAACCATAGTGTCCGGTGATAATAGTTATCTTCTTCATAATTATCCTCTTTTTCAGCCTGATCCGGGAATAATTCCGGCAGCTTACAAACATTCACATATTCATACATATCATTATACCACATATAATTCCTAATTGCAAGCGGAAATTTCTATATATCAATGCACATTTCATAATGCATAATGCATAATTCATAATGCATAATTATACTGGCTCAGCATCTCTTTAATATTTCCGGGCATTTTATGGTGATTTGTTTGCTGTACTCTTAATTATAAATGCATTATGAATTAAGAACTATGAATTGTGCATTAAGAAGCCCTGCCGTTTTTGAGCAATGTGCCAAAAATATGAGTATATGCAGATTGTACATAGTTTATTAACAAATTATTCGTAATTTCTGATATAATTAATGTGTCAGAGAATGACTATTTATGGGATGATCTTATTACATTAAGGAGGAATTTAACAATGAGAAAATCATCTTTCCGCAAGCGTCTGGCGGCTGCGGCTGCTTCCGCTGTCATGGGCGTTACGTCCGTTGCCGGCGCTGCAATGAACGCTAATGCCGCTGATTTGCAGCTTGACAACTACGCTAAGCTCCTGCAATACTCCCTCTACTTCTTCGATGCAAACTACTGCGGCGAGGGTGCTGGCGACAAGTCGCACTTCCTCTGGCGTGACGACTGCCATACAAAGGACGTTGTTCCCTATGGCTTCCACGATGCCGGCGACGCTATCATATGCGGACTTACCGAGGGCTTCTCAGCTTCAACTTTAGGCTGGATGTACTATGAGTACAAGGACGAGTTCGTCAAGACCGGTACTGCTGCCCACCTCAAGGACATCACCGACGAGTTCGCACGCTTCATGAAGGCAAGCACTACCCTGGACGCAAACGGCAATGTCACCAATTTCGTCTATGAGATAGGTGACGATGGCAAAGACCACGGAAAATGGCGTGCCCCGGAGATGATGGAATCCCGTGGCGCTGACGAGACTTACTCCACCACCAATGGCGCAAGCGACGTTGCCGCTCAGTATGCTGCTGCACTGGCTCAGAACTATATCAACTTCGGCAACGAAGAAGACCTGAAATACGCTGTTGCACTCTACAATTTCGCTGCAAAGTACCGCACAATGACCTACGACCAGATGACCTACTCTGACAAGAGCGTTGAGGACGATATCGCCTGGGCTGCCGGCTGGCTCTATCTGGCTACTAAGGAACAGCCCTACCTGGAAGCTAACAGCAAGGATACCAGCGGTACTAATGACTGGGTAAATGACTACTACTACGGCGGCGTATGGCTGGGTGCTGCTATCATAAACGCCGAAATTACCGGAAACTGGACTGCTCCTGTGAACTATATCAAGGGCATCGTGAACGCTAACTCCAACCAGTTCTATATCATGAACTCCTGGGGCAGCGCACGCCACAATACCCTAATGCAGACCTGCGCCCTCGTCGCTACTAAGCACAAGGACAAGTCCGGCGCTGATTTCAGCGAATGGTGCAAGGGTCAGATGAATATGATACTGGGCGACAATAACGCTAATGTGTGCCTTGTTGTTGGATATAACGACGTTTCCGCCACTTCTCCCCACCACCGTGCTGCTTCCGGTCTGTTCGTTGACGACGGCTGGAGTCAGTGGGCAAGCTGGGACGGCAACTACGCAAGCGTTCCCACAAGCCACGTCCTCTACGGCGCTCTCTGCGGCGGCCCTACAAGCAACGACTTCACCACTTTCCGCAAGTACGACGCTAAGGACGCTACTTCCAATGAGGTCGCCCTCGATTATCAGGTAGGACTGGTTGGCGCTGCTGCCGGTCTGTTCGCAGCTTACCAGACCGGTTCAGTTGTGGCTGAGATCGGTGACGAGGTTACTGTTTACCCTGAGGAGATCGCTGTTGCAAACGGCGAAGAACCCATAATCAACGAGGACTGCACTATCAAGGTAACTTTCATTGACTCCGATACTCAGCAGCCTGTAAGTGGCGTTGAGGCTTCTATCTTACAGATAACCGAGCCTGAGAACATTATCGAGGAGTGGACAAGTTCTGACGAGGCTTTCGACATAACTGTTCCCCTCAACAGCGAGGATCAGCCATATGTACTCTCTATCAATTCACTGCCGGAGGGATATGTATGCACTACATCAAGCGGCGGCATAGT
>CAMOEP010000369.1 GCA_946612185.1 uncultured Ruminococcus sp. | reverse complement strand
CCGGAAAATATGCAAGTATATGCGCTGCAAAGCCGTCAGGCGCTCTTTGTGCGGTTTTGCCTTTATTTACCGCTGTTCATAAGTCTCAGCGCACCGGCTATGAGTTCCTGAGTAGTGAGGGACTGATCCTGTTTGCGTATGTATGGAGCGGCTTCTGTCTGTGAGTAGCCAAGCGCCATAAGTGCTGCAAGAGCGTCGGCGGCGTTGGAGGTTTCTCCGGGAATTGGTATATCGTCTATGGCTGAACCTGCACCTGCGCCGGCGGCTTCTGAGGATATCTTGTCTTTCAGTTCAAGGACAAGTCTCTGGGCAGTCTTTGCGCCGATGCCTTTTGTCTTGGTAAATGCCTTACTATCGCCGGATACCACAAGATAGGCGAACTTTTCCGGTGTCATATCAGAGAGAATGGAAGTAGCAGCTTTCGGGCCTATGCCGGAAACGGATATGATGAGCCGAAAACAGCTAAGTTCCTGACTTGTTGCGAAACCGAAAAGTTCTACTGCGTCCTCCCTGACAGCCAGGTGAGTATAAAGCGTAACTTCGCTTCCTACACTTCCCAGTGCGGCGACTGTATTGTATGAGGTGCGGCAGCCATAGCCCACACCTGCACATTCCACAACTACAAAGCCCATTTCCTTGACTGTAAGCTTTCCGTGGAGACTGTATATCATAAACACACGTCCTTCTTAATTACTTTCCCAGCGTACACAGTGACCGTGGCATACTGCAACAGCAAGCGCATCGGCAGCGTCGTCGGGTTTGGGGATACGGCTGAGTCCGAGTATCTGCCGGGTCATTTCCATTACCTGCATCTTTTCAGCTTTACCATAGCCTGTGACAGCGGACTTCACCTGCAAAGGAGTATACTCAAATATAGGCGTACCCCTCATAGCCGGGGTAAGGAGGGTGACACCTCTTGCCTGCGCCACATTGATACCGGTTTTCTGGTTATTGGTGAAGTAAAGTTTTTCCATAGCCACGCAGTCAGGCTGGAATTTTGTAAAAAGCTGTTCCATATCCAGGTGTATCATTTTAAGGCGCTGGGGGAATGGAGTATCAGCTTCGGTGGTGATAGCGCCATAGGAGAGAGGGCGGAAGTTCACGCCGTCGTAGTCCAGCACACCGAAACCGACTATCGCATAGCCCGGATCTATGCCGAGAATTCGTATTTTTTTCACATCTCTGACCTTACTTTTCAGGATTTCCTGACGCATAGATACGCCGGATAGTTATATACCTTATTATTATACCACAAAACCCATACCAATTGCAACACCCAGAAGGAGTTAATATTTTTAATTTAGTGTTTGCCTTAATGAATAATTCAAAACAGTCCGATAACATCAGAGAGGGAGAGCGCCGGGTGGAGGGCGGAGTTCAGACCATAAGCTATAAGCTGCGATGCCCGCTCAGTCAGTCGGTCTATATCCTTCGGCGTGACCAGCATATTCGGCGTTCCCTCCGGCATCTCTCCGCTCGTCAGAGTCCGCATATCCACCACCGTCGGCACGCCCAGGGCTATTACCGGTATACCAAATACCTCCCGGCTTATCTCCTGACGCCGGTTATATGCGCCGCTTCCGGGAGATATGCCCGTGTCCGTTATCTGGATAGTCGTTCCAAGCCGGGATACATCGCAGCAGGCAAGTGCATCTACCGCTATCAACGCTGCCGGGTGTATCTCGCCGCATATTGCTTTCAACAGCCGGGAAGTCTCTATGCCCGTCTGCCCCATTACTCCCCCTGCAAACACGCTTACCCGGCGCAGACTCCCCAGAAATTCCTCCTCCGGAAGTTCGGCGCTCAGATGCCTTGTGGCAAGTACCCTCTCTGCGACCCTCGGCCCGATCGCATCAGGGGTGATGTCCTTGTTGCCAAGCCCTGCCACAAGAACGTCACCCTCCGGCAGAAAGGGCGAAAGTTCTGCCGCAAGTTCCGCCACCATCGCCTCATGTTCACGGGAAAACTGGCTCAGGGACGGGCTTTCCAGGGTGATGTACTGCCCTCGCCCCTTGCCGGTAGTCTCCCGGTAATCGTCGGTATCAATGGTGATATGTGTGATGCCGAACACGTTCCCACGCTGCTCCACTCTCACGCCCTCCGGCAGCCCCTCCTCCGGCAGCATCTCCAGCGCCAGATCTGTCCTTTTCTCCATAAATGCCCTCCTTTGTGCAAAATGCTTTAAAATGCGGAAAACTTTCCTACAGCTTACTCTGTATTTGCCTATTGCAAATTCCGGATAAAAATGTTATAATCATAATGTCTCAGTATGATAGCTGTGCGTTGCAGCTATCGGAGTGTATGAACCCGCATATACTCCATTATTCCACGATCGCTGACATCTATTCAGCGTTTACACTAAGGAGGTGTAACGAAATGCCGAACATTAAATCTGCTAAGAAAAGAGTTAAGGTAAATGCAACTAAGGCTGCTGCTAACAAGGCTACAAAGTCTGCACTCAAGACAGTTATCAAGAAGGCTGACGCTGCTTGCGCTGCTGGTTCTGATACAAAGGTTGAGGCAGTAAGAGTTGCTATCAAGAAGGTAGACCAGGCTTGCGCTAAGGGACTTATGCACAAGAACAAGGCTGCCAGAAAGAAGGCTCAGCTCGCTAAGAAGCTGAACGCTGCTGACTAATTTACCTGTACAATATAAACTCCGCTGACAACTCACGGTCGGCGGAGTTCTTTTTTATCCATTTGGTGAATAGAAACGGTGCGCCTTCACAGAAAATAACTACTGTTGCCATGAAAATTTGAACAGGGCAACAGCATTTACTTTTTGGGAATTATTTAAGTCGCACGTTACTTTTTTGTTTATTATTAGTCTCCATGACGTTCCCAAAGGGGACAACCCAAGGGGA
>CAMOEP010000368.1 GCA_946612185.1 uncultured Ruminococcus sp. | reverse complement strand
CTTATCTTCTATCATATGATTCACCTCCGAAATAATGGCTTTACTGCATTATAACGTATTTGTTTAGGATAGTCAATAGATACTAAACAAGATTGTCAAATCTCCCCCCAACAGCATAATATGTAATGCGGAGGGAAATCCGCACAAAGCAAAGGAGGAAACATTATGGCAGTATTCTACAATCAGGCGACTATCAGCTACAGCGGCGGAGTTGCCAGTTCAAATATAATCACAGGTGAGATAACCGAGGTTCTTTCGGCTCAGAAAAACGCTCTCCTGCCCACCTATTCTCAGGGTGAGGACACGGTATTTGTGGTGAGCATCGTCAACAGTGGAACTGCGCCTTTTACTGGTCTGACGATAACCGACGACCTGGGCAGTTATGATTTTGGCGACCCGGCGGTTTCGCTTGTTCCGCTGAGTTATGTAGAGGACTCTGTGAAGTACTACGTTAACGGTGTACTTCAGTCGTCGCCGGCGGTCACAGCGACTTCGCCCCTGACCATATCCGGCATAAGTGTTCCTGGCGGCGGAAGTGCAGTAATTATCTATGCTGCGGCAGCGAACCAGTTTGCGCCGCTTGGGGAGGACGCATCTATCACCAATACCGTGACCATAGGCGGCACGGAGAGGGCGCTTCCCATAACAGCACAGGAGACTATCTATCCGGCGGATACACCGGTTCTGTCGATAACCAAGTCGCTTGACCCTGTAACAGTTCCGGAGAACGGCGAACTGACCTACACTTTTGTTATTCAGAACACAGGCAGTTCACCGGCGACCATTCTTGACAACATTGTATTTCGTGATGTGTTTGACCCTATTATCAGCATAAGTTCTGTAGAATTTGAAGGCAGCGCATGGACTGCGCCTGTTAACTACACTTACGACCAGACTACAGGAGAATTCGTATCCACAGCGGGTCAGATAACTGTTCCGGCGGCAGGTTTCACACAGAACGCTGACACAGGCGAATGGACTATCCAGCCTGGCACAGCCACTCTCACCATTAAGGGCACTTTCTCAAGCTGAGCAAGCTTGCAAGCTGAGCCAGCTTGACCGCTCTCACGTTGACGCTCGCAAAGCTCGCTTACTTTGGTAGAAGCGTGAATTTGTACGTCGCTCAACCGTGTTTGTACGGGTGCTAAATTCTATTTGAGTTCAGAGGTATATTTCCGGTTTTGCAGTTCTGCCGGGGCGCTTAGTTTCAAGCTGAGCCAGCTTGACCGCCCCCACGTTGACGCTCGCAAAGCTCGCTTACTTTGGTAGAAGCGTGAATTTGTACGTCGCTCAACCGTGTTTGTGTGGGTACTAAATTCTATTTGAGTTTAGAGGTATATTTCTGGTTTTAATGTTCTGCCGGGGCGCTTAGTACCATGGAAAACCAAGTTGAGCGACGGCAAAAGTATATGTTCTATTATGTGAGCGAGCCGCAAGGCAAGCGTCACCGTGAGAAGCGCCGCCGCTCGCTAAGCGGCAAGCGGCAAAAAGAAGCTGACCTTTCTTCGGGGGGTCAGCTTGCTTTACCTATTATGTTCATTAATGTCATTCCTGTTCTGTCTTGTCATTTTGTCGGAAATAATTACTCTGCCTCTGTCTCCTCGGCTGCCTCAGCTTCCATTACTGCAAGCTGTCTTTCATATGCATCAAGGATAGTATCCTCAAAAAGCTTTCTTGATGAGGGGGAGATAGGATGCACTATATCACGGAATACGCCGTTCTCATCCTTGCGGCTGGGCATTGCTACAAAAAGCCTTTCATCGCCCTGCACCACCTTGATGTCATGTACTGCAAGCATATCATCAAGTGTTATTGATACAACAGCTCTAAGTCTGCCCTCAGACATGATCCTTCTGATTTTTACATCTGTGATGTTCATATAATATACCTCCTGCTTGGAACTATAGTTTCACCAATATATACACTGCACTGCAATTGATGATAGTACCTGGGTAATATTATAACTCATTTATCCTAAAATTGCAATATTAATTTGAAAAAATTAAAAAAATATTTTATATCACACTACGTTAAAGTGATATTAGTTTAAAGCATATAACTAACACCCCTGAAAAGCACTATATATCACTTAATCCCTATCAGTTTTCAGCAGATTTTTCTGGTGTGCCATTACTGCGGAAAATGTTTCACAGTATTTTCACAGCTTTATTCATTTTCCCTATTGAAATATTTTCGGCAATATAGTATAATAATAGTAATAGTATTATCATAAGTATGCCCCTTTGTGCCTTTTCGTGGCTGAGAGCGGCTTTTATTGCTAACGGAGAGTGATCATTATAATGGATATCAATATATTAAACGGTAAGAAGCACATTCATTTCATCGGTATCGGCGGTTCTGGTATGTACCCCCTTGCGCAGATACTCCACGGTCAGGGCTACTACCTTACAGGCTCGGATAATAACGAGACTGAGACTCTTGACGCTGTAAGGAAAATGGGTATCCCCGTGTATATCGGTCAGAGAGCCGAGAATATCGAAGGTGCTGACCTTATCGTGCATACTGCCGCTATAATGGCGGACAACCCGGAACTTATGGCTGCTAAGGCAAGCGGTGTTCCGGTACTTGAACGTGCTGACCTTTTAGGTATCGTCACAAGCTGGTACGACAGGGCAATATGCGTTTCCGGTACTCACGGCAAGACTTCCACTACTTCAATGATTACCCAGATATTCTACACCGCAGGCGTTGACCTTTCAGCGTATATCGGCGGAAAACTCCCCTGCATCGGCGGAAGCGGCATTGCCGGAAAGAGCGACGTTCTGGTGTGTGAGTCCTGCGAATTCGAGGATCACTTCCTGAAGCTTTACCCGGATATCTCCGTGATACTCAACGTTGACGCTGACCACCTGGATTACTTCGGTA
>CAMOEP010000367.1 GCA_946612185.1 uncultured Ruminococcus sp. | reverse complement strand
CAAAAAAATTTCACTCCCCCCTTGACAGATTTTCTTTTTTGAAGTATAATACTATAGTGTAACAACAGAGACTATGCTCTGATGCTGCAACTGTTTTTACCAAATCAGGATCTTGCGCTTTTGCTGCGATCCTTGTTTTTCACCGCTGAGAGAGAGGAGGATTTCAAGTATGAAAAGAACATACCAGCCTAAGAAGCTCCACAGGAAGAAGGAGCATGGCTTCATGAAGAGAATGGCTACTAAGAACGGCAGAAAGGTTTTAGCTCGTAGAAGATCTAAGGGCAGAGCAAGATTAACTCACTGACGACGCTGACCACAAAAATTCAATTTTTGTGGTCTTTTTTATTAAGACAGGTACGCCCTGTACCTGATGATTTCCCAGGGACTGCCCCTTTTTTTGTCCCTTTTAGGTAATTTTATGCTTTACACAGATATCCTGAATGATAACAGAGATTTCCTTGCCCTCTATAAAAAAGGCAGGTATATTAACTCTAAATACTCCGTGATCTACGTCAGACCCAACGGCTCTGCCTACAACCGGCTCGGTATCACCGCCGGTAAAAAAGTCGGCAACGCCGTCTGCCGCAACCGTGCGAAAAGGCTTATCCGCCTGGCTTACCGCCAGTGTGAGGCGCTGCTCCCTATCGGCATAGATATAGTTATCGTCGCAAGGAGTACCCTCTGCCAGATAAAGTCAGATGAGTATACCGGCTACTTCACAAAGTATGCAGTACCGGAAATAATCAAAGCTTCACAGAAACAGAGTTTCAATAAAAAGCACAAATGAAAAGAATTGTTATCTTTCTGATAAAATGCTACAGAAGATATATCTCTCCCCTTACGCCGCCTAAGTGTAAGTACTACCCGACGTGCAGCTGCTATGCCCTTACAGCCGTGGAACGCTTCGGCGCTCTCAGAGGCTCGATACTGGCGATATGGCGGCTTCTGCGGTGTAATCCCTGGTCTTTGGGGGGAGTGGACTATGTTCCCGAAAAATTTACACTTCGTATCAGACCTTCCGCAAATGGCGGGATAGATGTCTGTGATGATGCAGTTACCCCCGACCATGTCAATTACAGCCGGGAGGAAAATTGACCTTTCCCGGCATTGAGAGAGGTATGAAAATTGAATATTCTTTACGACATTTTTGGTGTGCCATTCGGCTTCCTGATGAGCATTATCTACAATTGGTGCGGAAACTATGCTATCGCTATCATAGTATTCACCATAGTTACCAAGCTCCTTCTGTTTCCTATAAACTATAAGACACAGAAGAACTCCGCCCGTATGCAGCTGCTCAATCCAAAGCTTGAAAAGCTGAGAAAGAGCTTTGCAAATAACCCCCAGCGCTTACAGGAGGAACAGCAGAAACTCTATCAGCAGGAAGGATACAACCCTATGGAATCCTGTATGCCTGCGCTTATCCAGATGCTCCTTCTGTTCGGCGTTATCGACGTTATCTATAAGCCGTTCACTCATATCCTGCGTATCGCCAAAAGCGTCAGGACTGCTGCCACTGAGATAACTGCCGGTCTTATCGGAAAGACTATCTCCACAGGCAACCTCAGAAGCGAACTGCTTACCCTTGAACAGGTGGATAAATCGCCTGAATCCTATCAGGGTCTCAGTGATAATTTCCTCCAGTCCGTAACAGAGTTCTCCCAGAATTTCACCATATTCGGCGCTAACCTGGGTAAGACTCCTGAGTTCCACCCGGAAACATGGACAAGAGAATCTCTGATACTCTTTCTTATCCCATTCGCTGCAGGCGTGGCTCAGTTCATAAGCTCGCTTTATATGCAGATCCACCAGAAAAAGACTAATCCTACTGCTGCACAGGCTGGCGGATGTATGAATGTCGCTATGCTCCTGATGCCTATATGGTCTGTAATGATCGCCTTTTCAGTACCTGCCGGTATCGGTTTCTACTGGATATGGTCATCACTTTTCTCATTCCTCATCACCTTTGCCCTCAATCAGTACTTCACACCTGAAAGAATAAAGGTGATAAACGAGAAGGAAAAGGAAAAAGCCCGTATCTACGCCGAAAAACACCCGGAGAAAAAAAGCTTCATGCAGAAGATGATGGAGCAGCAGGCTCTTTATGACCAGCAGCAAAATGGCTCAAATCAGCCAAGAACAGGCGCAGGCGGCGAGAAACTTTCACGCTCCGAGGCAAATAAACAGAACAGAGAACGTATTAACGAAGCCAGACGCCGTATGGCTGAGAAGTATGGCGATGTGTACGATGAAAATGAAAGCGACGATGATTGATCGCCGGGGAGGTAATAAATATGACTGAGATTTTTACAGCAAATACCGTTGACGAAGCTAAGGCTATGGCTGCGAAGAAGTTCGGCGCAAGAGTCAGCGAGATAACATTTGAGGTTATCGAGGAGGGAAAGAAAGGCTTCCTGGGACTTGGCAAGACTGACGCTAAGGTCAAGGCTACATACGTTCCCAAGAGCGCTCCTGCTGCACCTGTAAAGGCTGCCGCAGCCGCTCCTAAAGCTGAGGTAAAGCCTGCTGAGGAAACTCCTAAGGCTGAGGAAACAAAGCCTGTTGAGGAAACTCCTAAGGCTGAGGAGGCAAAGCCTGTTGAGGAAACTCCCAAGGCTGAGGAGGCAAAGCCTGCTGATGAAACTCCCAAGGCTGAGGAAGCAAAGCCTGCCGAGGCTGCTCCCAAGGCTGAGGAAACAAAGCCTGCTGAGGCTGCTCCCAAGGCTGAGAAAAAGCCTGAGAAGAAGCACCACGATGCTCCTAAGGCTGATAAGAAGCCTGCTGATGAGCCTGAGTCCCGTGAGGACGATGACGCTGAGTACTCTATCGAGAACTTCACCCTCATCGAGGACGAAAACCTGCTTCACCCCAAGGTAAAGCTTGCAA
>CAMOEP010000366.1 GCA_946612185.1 uncultured Ruminococcus sp. | reverse complement strand
GTGAAGGCTCTCTGGATGCCATTCTCCTTGCAGCAGCTATCGCATTCGCATTCATTGCTATTTACATGATTATCCTTTACAAAGTGCCCGGCTTTGTTGCTGTACTGGCACTTACAGGTCAGATCGCAGGTTCGATCGCCGCTATCACAGGCTGGTTCGGATTCATGCCCGGCTCAACTCTGACTATCCCCGGTATCGCAGGTATTATCCTGTCAGTCGGTATGGGCGTTGATGCTAATATCATCACAGGCGAGCGTATCAAGGAAGAACTTCGCTCCGGCAAGTCACTGGACGCTGCTATCAGAGTTGCCTATAAGAGAGCATTCTCCGCTATCCTTGACGGTAACATCACAAACGTTCTTATCGCTATTATCCTTATGGGTGCATTCGGCGTTCCTTCGAGCTTCTTCTCAAAGATCCTCAACAGCACAGTATTCGCACTCTTTGGTGCTACTGCTGAGGGCGTTGTTTACTCATTCGGCTTCACCCTTCTCGCCGGCGTTATCTGCAACTTCATATTCGGCGTGTTCACTTCAAGACTTATGGTAACATCTCTGTCCAAGTTCAAGGGATTACAGAACAGAAAACTGTACGGAGGTGATAAGGCATGAGCAAGAAGAAGACAAATTCCCAGACAAACACTGCTCCTGCTGTAACAGAAAAGGTATATGACTTCTGCTCCAAGAAGAAAATGATACTTTCTATCGCTGTAGGCGTTATTCTGGCACTTATCATTGGTATCGTGGTAAGAGGAGTTCACCTTGCTATCGAATTCAAGGGCGGTACTCTCATCACCTACACATATGAGGGTGATGTTGATACCAATTCTGTTGAGAGTACACTGAAGGATATCATTGATACTCCCGTTACTATCCGTACCGGCGAAAGCGTTGACTCCGGAAACAAGGAACTGACCATTGCGTTCACTTCAAACGAAGGTCTTACCGCTGACAGACAGTTCGAGCTTACAAGCACACTTCAGGAGGCTTTCCCGGATAATAACCTGGAACTTTCTGATTCAAATGATGTTAACCCCTCAACAGGACGAGAGTTCCTGCTGAAGTGTCTGGTAGCTATCATATTTGCAGCTATCGTCATTATCATCTACATCGCTATCAGATTCCGCAAGATAGGCGGCTGGAGCGCTGGTGTATGCTCAGTATTCGCACTCTGCCATGACCTTGTAGTGGCTCTGGCAGCATCTATCATCTTCGGTTTTGAGTTCAATTCAAATATCGTTGCGGTAGTACTTACTATACTGGGTTACTCTATCAACAATACTATCGTTATCTATGACCGTATCCGTGAGAACGAAAAGCTCATGCCCAAGGCAAGCCTGAATGAACTTATCAATACAGGCTGTACACAGTCACTTACACGTTCTATCAGAACTTCTGTAACTACTATCGGTACAATGATTATCGTTACTATAGTAGTATGGGCAAGCGGCTACAATTCACTGCTCAGCTTCTCAGTACCTCTGGTATTCGGTCTTCTCTCCGGTACTTATTCCTCCCTCTTTGTTGCACCTGTAACATGGTCATGGTGGAAGAACCGTGAAAAAAAGAGCGATAAATAAAAAAGTTTGCCCCGAAGCATTTCTGAAATGCTCCGGGGCATTGTTTTTATTCGCTTAAGGCAACTTTAGCTATCCTGCGCCAAAGAACGAATATTCCTGCGCTAAGGACAATGGTGGTGAATATGCTGCCCTCAATGCCGAACTCTCCACCGTTCAGCAGGGAGATACTGCTTTTGGCGGTGGTACGGAATATGGATTCCACTCCGCCTGTGCCGCTTACGCTTATTCCCCAGAGACTTCCCTGGGTGAAATTCCATATGGAATGGATAGCGCTTATTCCCCAGATGTCATCAAAGGCGATAATATACATACTGGCGAACACTCCGAAAAGAACCAGGTTAAATGCAGAAAATACACCGAATCCGGGATTGCCGGCATGGGCAAGTGAGAATGCAGCAGCGCTTATAAGTACCGCAAGCCATGTCTTGTGTGAGCCACCGATAGTTGTCATCAGGTAGCCTCGGAAAATGACCTCCTCGCTCATGCCCTGCACAATGAATCCGGCAAGGTAGAGCAGCATAACTCCGGCATTTCCACCCTCGAAAGATATGCGGATCACTCCGGTCAGAAGGCTCAGTCCGGTGATAGCCGCCATAAGGCAGAATCCGGTAAGCAGTCCACGGAGGTAATGCGCCGCCGCCTTTCCTTTCCGGAATCCCATAGATGAAAGCGTCCTCAGCTCCATCATGCGGCAGTATACCATGCTTACGAGTATGCCGAAGACTGTGCTGAAAAGTGAAACCACCATAACTGACGGTGAGGCGCTCATAATTCCGGAAGTCACGCCTACCATAGTCTTGAAACGGTCGCCGAACTCAAGCTGGGATATTTCCGGGTCATTGGCAAGCTGGCTTATCTGAGGCATTGTCAGGATAGTCGGTGCAATGGATTCCAGCAGTATCACGATAATGAACACAACAATGAATGTGATGATCTTTCCGGCAAGGGACTCTGCACCGCTGTTTTTTTCCGCCTCCCGGAACATTTTTGGCTTATAGTTTAAAGGTCTTGTATCCATAACATTCTCCTTTAGCAGATATACTATTATATTACCCCCATTTCCCGGAATTGTCAAGGCTTTTTATGAATTGATAAGGTGGTGTTTTTCGCTAAATTTCATGCCTGTGTACCCCTGATTTTATGCCGTATAGCAGAATTAAGATGAAATCTGTGTGAGTTGCCGTGTTTTGATTTGCAAATAAGTCAAAATCATGTTATAATAAAATAATTCAGAATAATGCCTTACCATTACCATTAAGGAGTAGATATATGACCACTGAAACTTTGCTTCACTATGATGCACCGGCTGAGGACTTCAAACAGG
>CAMOEP010000365.1 GCA_946612185.1 uncultured Ruminococcus sp. | reverse complement strand
GACAAGCTCATCGCTATCGCAAGAGCTGGCGCTGGCGTTAACAATATCCCTGTTGACCGCTGCGCTCAGGAGGGTATCTGCGTATTCAATACTCCCGGTGCTAACTCCAACGCTGTTAAGGAGCTTGCTATCTGCGCTCTGCTGCTGGCTTCCAGAAAGATCGTTGAGGCTGCTCAGTGGTCTGCTTCCCTGAAGGGTACTGAGGACGCTCCTAAGACTGTTGAGTCCGGCAAGAGCAAGTTCGCTGGCCCTGAGATCGCTGGCAAGACTCTCGGTATCATCGGTCTGGGCGCTATCGGCGGTAAGATCGCTAACGCTGCTGAGGCACTCGGCATGAAGGTTATCGGCTATGACCCCTACCTCTCCGTTGGCGCTGCTCTCCACCTTGAGCCTTCTGTTAAGGTAGTTGCTGATATCAACGATATCTACAAGGAGAGCGATTACATCACTATCCATATGCCTTACACAAAGGAGACTGCTAATACTATCGACGTTGAGCAGATCGCTATGATGAAGGACGGCGTTCGCCTTATCAACCTGGCTCGTGGCGAGCTTATCAACTCTGAGGCTGTTGTAAAGGCTATCGCTGACGGCAAGGTTGCTAAGTACGTTACTGACTTCGCTGATGACATCGTTCTCGGCGCTGAGAACGTTATCGTTCTGCCCCACCTGGGCGCTTCTACTCCTGAGAGTGAGGACAACTGCGCTGTTATGGCTGCTGAGGAACTCATCGACTACCTGGAGAACGGTAATATCAGAAACAGCGTTAATTACCCCAACCTGTCCATGAACGCTGTTGGTACTAAGATCTGCGTTATCCACAAGAACGTTCCTACAACTATCGCTTCTATCACTACTGCTGTAGGCAACGAGGGCATCAATATCGAGAATATGGCTAACGCAAGCAGAGGCGATTTCGCTTACACTATGCTCGACGTTACAGGCGAAGTTCCTGCTACTGTTGAGGGCAAGATCAATGCTGTTGACGGAGTTATCCGTGTTCGTGTAATCAAGTAAGATATACTTACCATACAATAAATGCCATAGCGCTCTGAGTTTCCGGGCGCTATGGTTTTTTTATTTTTCCAAATAATTTTCTGTATCTC
Organism: uncultured Ruminococcus sp.; assembly: GCA_946612185.1. Taxonomy (GTDB): domain Bacteria; phylum Bacillota; class Clostridia; order Oscillospirales; family Ruminococcaceae; genus Ruminococcus. The sequence continues at coordinate 1,807 of CAMOEP010000365.1, read as the reverse complement.
TGTAACGAAACTGCTCCCTCGGTTGTCTAATGTATGAATCCGAAAGAAAGGCGGTGAAAACGTGAAAAATGAACTTGACCAGATATACCGGGAATACGCCGGGGACGTTTATGCCTACGCCCTCAGTATTTGCCGGAATCAAGCTATGGCGCAGGATATCCTACAGGACACGATGCTCAAAGCTGTCACAAGCTATGACACATTCCGTGGCGACTGTTCTGTAAAAAGCTGGCTGTGCGCTATTGCCAAAAACCTCTGTCTCAACGCTATGAAGCGGGCGGATAATAATAATCTCCCCGTGGAGGAATCGGCTGTCCCCCACCCGGTTAATATCGAACAACAGCTTTCAGACAACGATACGGCTATGCGTATCCACAAGCATCTGCACTCCCTGGACGAACCTTACCGGGAGGTATTCTCCCTGAGAGTGTTCGCAGAATTGAAATTCGACGATATCGGTAAGATTTTTGGCAAGTCCGGAAACTGGGCAAGAGTCACGTTTTTCCGTGCCAAAGAAAAACTCATACAGCTTACAAAGGAGGAAAATTTATGAACTGCGATATGATAAAAGACCTTATACCTCTGTGCAGCGAGGGACTTTGCAGCGACGAAAGCAGAAAGGCTATCGAGGAGCATATCAAGACCTGCGAAAGCTGCCGCCTGCTTTACGAACAGATTCCTAAGCCAAAAACTACTCCCCCTGCTGAGGACGTGGCTATGAAAAAAGTCAACCGCAAGCTAAAAAAAATGTCCCTGAAACAGATAATCCTCGCAGTACTCCTCATCGGCGTACTGGGCGGTATCTCGTTCCTTAGCTACAACCAGATAACCAAGCGCCAGGGCTGCGTCAGCTTCGAGACTATCTTCCAGTCTATCGAGGTTCGCAAGATCGGCAAAATGATAGCCAACCAGGACTTTGAATCCTACGTTGACAGCATCTCCGTCGGTCAGGTGGAAAGTCTTAACCAGCTTCAAATTATCAATTCTTCCCGTGAAAAGGATATCGAGCTGCTGAAAGAAAGCTATCAGGCTGAACTTGGCAGCAAAAAAGTCACCAAGATAAAGACTCATTCCTTCTATGACGAAAATATTCGTGGCAACTCAATTTGCAGCTTTGTGCATATTTTCTACGATGACGGCACTACGTTTGATATCTCGTTCATCAAGGGCGTTGACGGACTTTACAAGTCACTTGACGCTGCTATCATCGACAATGAGGATAACCAGTTCATCAACACTATCTCTTACGTTAATTACCACGACCTTATCCCCAGCGGCGTTATCGAGCGGCTTATCATGAAGCGCAGCGACTCCACTCTTTACTCAAACCGCTTTGCTATGCAGTACCGTGACAGCGTTCTCAGCGGCAGCAAGGCGTTCCGTGATGCCGGATACACTTTCACAAATGTCAGCCTTTCCCCCGCTGCCTATGACAGTGAACTGGACTGCATTCGCTATACTATCACCCTCACCGCCCAGGACAACAAGGGTACAGCTATCGCACAAGCTCCCCTGCTCCTTGATGACCACGGTCTTACTCCCCCCACTTCCGACCAGGTTCAGGTCTACTCCAAGGACTGCACCCCCGCCCTCGAAACCGCCCTCCTCCACTTCTTCGGTTAACCTTGGTCTTGTCTTATGGGGCGCTCATTGGGGGAAACCCTTTTGAAAAAGGGTTATCCCCCAAACCCCCTTCCTAAAACTTCTAAATTAAAAAATTCCCCCTGATATGGCGGACGAAAGACTACAGGTTCTTGCGAGTGTAGGTTCGCCATATCAGGGGGAATTTTTAAGCTAAAAGTCTTTG
>CAMOEP010000364.1 GCA_946612185.1 uncultured Ruminococcus sp. | reverse complement strand
GTCTGCCAGCCGTCTTCGAGCTTCTGCTGGAAGATACCGTACTCATAGCAGATAGAGTAACCCATTGCAGGGAAACCTGTAGTAGCAAGACCGTCCAGATAGCAGGCTGCAAGTCTTCCCAGACCGCCGTTGCCCAGACCTGCATCAGGCTCATACTCGAATACCTTATCCAGATTTATAGTATGGCTCTTGAGCATAGCCTTAACGTCCTCAGCAATACCCAGATTGTACAGGCTTGTCTTGAGGGATCTGCCCATGAGGAACTCCATAGAAAGGTAGTATACCTGCTTGCCGCCTACAGAGTGGGTGTGGTTTATGAAACTCTGTCTCTTGGAAGCGAGTATATCAACTACTATAGAGGAAAGTACCTGGTATACCTGCTTATCGGAAGCCTCCTCAGGTGTGGCATTGTACAGTGCCTGCAACTTCTTGGGGAATTCCTCCTTGATCTGTTCCATAAGGGGGTTGTTGTTAATTGCCATATAGATTCTCCTTATCAAATGTTTACTAATCGTATACTTTTGTGTTGATTTCACAAAATATTACAGAGAAAACACTGTCGATTGATTTACAATCAGTATATATCATTATTTTATCAAAATTCACAACTGTTGTCAATTGTATATTTACACAAATATTTGTGAACCTATTTTACACATTCCCGAAATTTGATTAAAAATTGTTCGTATCATACAAAGAGAGCCACAGCTTATTGTGCATATAAACCATAACAGGAATATTTTCGTCACATATTTATTGATTATGCACAATAACCGCTGTGCATCTCTGCTGAATCCCCCTGCACCATACTATAATATTTACCAATCCGGCAAAAGGTGAAAATGACAGGGAAGCCGCAAGTTTTAGTTAAAATAATTTAATTTCTACAAAATGCTCCAAAACATTTGAAATTTAGTAATATATGTGTTATAATAATCCCATAGGACGTTTATTCGTCAGAAAATGTGTAGAAAATAAGCAAAGGAATGATCTGAAATGGAAAAAAAGAAAGGCTTTTCGCTTTTTAAAGCACTGATAGTCATACTCTGTATCGTGGCTATCATAGCAGCCGTTGCTGCAAACGTATTCTTCGCCAAAAACAAAGTCCCGAAATTCGGCGACAATTACATTTATATAGTACATGAGCCTAACCCTATGCCCGATTATGTGAACACCGGTTCTGCTCTCATGGCTAAAGCCGCTGATAATATTACTATCACTACCGGCGACATCGTGCTTTGCTATCCTGCTGATGCTCCGGATACACTCAGTCTCAGAAGCATCAACGCTATCGTAAGCGCTGAGGACGGTACGGATATGTACTTCACAAGAGATTCCCTCCACGAGGATAACTCTGAGTCTATAGCCAAGGACAAGATAACTGCTGTCTGCACAGGCTACCCTGAAAGCCCTGAGCTTGGCGCTATAGTTACTTTCGCTATGAGTATGAAGGGCATCATTGCTATGCTCCTGATTCCCTGCGTACTGCTTGTCATCATGCTTATCATCAAGTTCGCTTCCGGCAAGGACGCTGACGAGGGCGAGTTCGACTTCTATGAGTACGAGGAAGACCCCTCTAACGAGAAGAAAGCCGCTACAGGTCCCCTGTTCGACCCCAATGCTGATACTCACTTCAGCGATGACTTAGAGCGCAAGAAGCAGTCTATCGCCGATAACTTCAGCCAGAAAAAGGTCAATCCCGAATCTCCTTACCAGAAGGAAAAGGAACGCACAATGCAGTTCAAGACCCAGCAGCTTGAAGCCCTCAGCAATGGCGGCGCTGTCAGCGGCTCTACTGTACAGTATGCTCCCCCCACTCCACAGCCTACTTCCGCTGAGGCAGACTTCGCCGCAAGAAATATGGCAAGCCAGTCCTCAACTGCACCTACCGCTGATGCACTCAGAGAGGAAATGCTCCGCAAGACCTCCGAGGCTGAGCGTACAGGTACTTTCACTATCAAGACTACTAATGCTATTGCTCCTCAGTCCTCAGGAGAATCCGTTTCCGATATAACCGGCGTTATCTCCAAGGCTCAGGTAGAACAGATGTCCAGAGAGGAAGCCCCGGCAAGAACTGCCGCTGTTCCTAAGCCTGCACCTGCTGTTGCCCCCAGAAAGAGCAGTACACCTGATATTTCCGACATTCTCAAGAAAACCGACACCGAGAAAAAGAGAAGTTCTTCCTCTGCTATGTCCGTAGATGACCTCATAGCTATGATCGAGAACGAGAAGAATAAGCTCTGATTTGCGAGTACCTTTTGAAAAGGACTTAACAAAGAGTAAATTAAAGGTTGCACAGCTAAAAGCCGTGCAACCTTTTTTTGTGTATTCCGTTCTTCGATCATTTTCCGCCAACTGCTGCGGAGTAGATACGCTCAAGGAGTGTGAACGCTCCACGATAGCCAATGTAGGTCTTGTTTATGGTCACTTCCTCAGTTGTGGGAGGCCCTACCTCGATGAGAAGTCCGCCCTTTTCAGCGACAACGTCAGATTCCCAGGTAGTGCCAAGTATCAGCGGAACGCCTGAACCAAAATCGGCATTTTTCAGGGATTCCTCCACCAGATAGCCGTCCTCGGTAAACTCCGGCTCTACTGAAACATCTTCTGCTATGTTGTGGAAGTATCCCGCAATTTTCTCCCGGTACTTCTTCGGCGGATTGTCGGTGATTATCTGCTTTACGGGTATCATTCCTATCTGTGACGCAAGGAACTTCGTATAAGCCAGTGTATATGCGCTGTCGCCGATAACTGCGAACTGTGAGGGAAGTCCGAACCAGTACTCCGAGAAGAACTCGGCGAAATGTTCAAGGAAGTAGTAGTAAAGCTGTGACTCCTCCTTGATGAACGCCTCGGACTTGCGCTTACTAATGCCTGCAAACTCCACTACCTTGCGGATAAAGGCGGTAGTTGCCTCCTCG
>CAMOEP010000363.1 GCA_946612185.1 uncultured Ruminococcus sp. | reverse complement strand
AATTTCGTGATGTTTCGTTCAGCTACAAAGAGCATAATGATTCTGTGATGATACTGGACAATATGGACCTTGTTGTGGAGGAGGGTGAATTTGTTTGCCTTATCGGGCCTTCCGGCTGTGGAAAGAGTACACTTATCTCACTTCTTTCCGGCTTACAGTTCCCCACATCAGGACAAGTCCTCATCGACGGCAAACCTGTTACAGGCCCGGACGTGAACCGTGCAATGGTGTTCCAGCACTACTCCCTTTTCCCCTGGCTCACTGCCAGGCAGAACGTCATGTTCGGCATCAGGGAAGCAGGCGTTCTCAGAAACAAGCGTGAAATTCAGGAGCGTGCTATGGACTATCTTGACCGTGTGGGACTTGCCGACAGCGCAGATAAGTACCCCTACGAACTCTCCGGCGGTATGCAGCAGAGAGTTGCACTGGCAAGGGCGTTCGCTATGGACACGGATATTCTGCTCATGGACGAACCTTTCGGCGCTATCGACCCTCTGAAGCGTCAGGAACTCCAGGAACTGAGCTTACAGCTCTGCAAAAACAGCAAGAAGAAAAAGACCATAATCTTCATAACCCACGATATCGACGAGGCGCTTATACTGGCTGACAAGGTTTACTTCATGGAGCCAAAGCATATCCGCCGTGAAGTTTCCGTAGACCTTACCAAGAACATTTCACGAGAGGAACTTGTAAGAACCAGCAGATATAATGAACTGCGCCAGGAATTCCTTGAACTCTTTTCGGAACTGAGGAGGGCTACTGCATGACGGAGAATATAATTTTACCTGTTCAGGCGGAAAAGTCCGCAGTAAAGAGCGTGATCCTCAAATCACTGGTCATTACGTTTTTTGCGGCAGCAACGATCTTTTTGTCGTTTGTTCAGGGGCAGATAACCACTCCTGATAATAACGTGTACGTCCTTGCAATGGTGCTGATATGGGCTTACTTCATCGCCCGGACAATATCCCGGAAAGGCGAAAATCACCCGGATATCGCCATTCTCGTATACGGTGCGTTCATACTCTGGGAGGTGCTGTTCCGCATAAAAAACATCGGAAACCCTACCCTCGAACCGCCTCTTGAAAACGTGTTCCAGGTTTTCTGGAACGACCGGGGACTTATCCTTGAGGGCATCGGTCACTCACTTATGATACTGGCGGCAGGTTTTACAATTGCCCTTGTACTGGGAAATGTGCTGGGTCTGATAGTGGGCTGGCATCAGCGGCTCAGCGACGACTTCACGCCGGTTGCGAAGGTACTCAGCCCAATACCGCCAATGGTCTACACGCCCTACCTTATCGCACTTATGCCGGACTTCACTTCCGCATCAATTGCCGTGATCGGCTTCGGAATGTTCTGGCCTACCTTTCTGGGAATGATAAACCGGGTAAAGTCCATGAACGGGCGCATAATTGATTCCGCCAAAGCAATGGACGTAAGCACTCTGACCATGCTTTTCCGGATAATACTGCCGTACAATATACCGTCGATCATCGCATCGGTGAAGATACAGCTCTCAACCATATTCATGATACTCATTATGGCGGAAATGATCGGCGCAACCAGCGGAATGGGATTCTTCATAAAGAAGTACTCCGACTACGCTGATTACACAAGAGTACTTGCGGGAATATTCGTGGTAGGAATTGTCATCACGCTCCTCAATGTGCTGGCGGACGCTGCGGAGAAGAAACTGATACGCTGGAAAATGACGTAATACTATAAAAAAGCGTTCCTTTTGCAGAGGAGCGCTTTTGCTTAAAAACGGTTATCAGAAAAATCTATAACAGAGTCTTGAAAACAAGTATTAGACATTCCTACTATTTCTATGTATAATATAGTTATATCTCAATAAAGGAGAAATTTTAATGGCTAAGAAAATTAATCTCGATATGACAAGCGTTGAAAACCGTGAGATGCGCCTGGGTACTATCATAGCCTGGGACGGTGCGGCTTCACAGCTTGTGGAAGAATCAGACTACGAAGGCAGAAAAGAAAAAAAGCGTGGCAATTCCCCGGAAAACCACGGCGGCTGCCCCGGAAACGGCAGCAAAGCCTGTCGTCTTTGCGAACTTAAAACCCCCCTTAATCAGCAGACTATGTGCGCCAACGCTATCGTGGAATGTCAGATAGGAAACCTTACTGACTGTATCCTGATACAACATTCCCCCATAGGCTGTGCGGCTGATAATGCCTGGTTCAATCTTGCTTTCAAAATGGGTCTTACCCGCAGACATAAGCCAGTCCAGAACCTCCGCATTTTCTGCACCAACCTCCTTGAAAAGGACATGGTTTTCGGTGCGAGCGATAAGCTGAGACAGGCAGTCAGGGACGCTAAGGAGCGCTTTTCCCCAAAAGCGATATTCATTTCAATGGCGTGCGCTACTGCCATAATCGGTGAGGATATCGACAGCATCGCTGACGAAATGGAGCAGGAAGTGGGAGTTCCGGTAATACCGCTTCACTGTGAGGGTTTCCGCTCGAAGCACTGGAGTACCGGCTTCGATATCTCCCAGCACGGCGTTGCCCAGAAGATCGTAAACAGAAACCCAAAGAAGCAGAAAGACCTTATCAATATCGTTGCGCTCTGGGGTACTGACTACTTCACCGACATTCTCAAACCCCTGGGTCTGCGTGTGAATTATATGATAGACTGCGCAAACTACGACGAACTTGCCCAGGCATCAGAAGCGGTTGCTACCTCAACTTTCTGCCACACTCTCGGCTCATATATGGCAACTGTTCTGGAACAGCATTTCGGCGTTCCCCAGATAGACGCTCCCCAGCCCTACGGCTTCGCAGGTACGGACGCATGGCTGAGAGCGATAGCTAAGATCGTGGGCAAGGAGGAAGAAACGGAAGCATACATAAAGTCGGAGCATGAGAGAGTTATGCCCAGAATACTCCAGCTTCGTGAGAAGTTCA
>CAMOEP010000362.1 GCA_946612185.1 uncultured Ruminococcus sp. | reverse complement strand
TGGCTCTTTTTCTTTTTGAAACGATGCAGAAATGAATTTTTGAATATCTGTTATGATATAATAAAATTTTGATTTTCTGAGCAGAAGTGAAAGTTTGGCGTTCTGATTTGATATAATGTGACAAGACCGATGAAGAAATGGAAAATTTCAAAAAAGAGCGATTTTGGTAGAAAATTTGGTAGAAATTTCTGGTAGAAGTCAATTATATGATTTCACATAAGTTTCGGAAAAGCCGTAATACCGATAGAAGATGCACATAAAATGAAAAAATTCATATAATGTGCTGGACTTTGCTCCGATTTTGTGTTATAATGACATTACAATGATAACAGCAAAGGAGCAGATAATTATGAAAAAACATATTATTGCAATTACAGTATTAAGCGCAATGCTTGCACTCACCGGCTGCGGTACAGCAGGCGATGCACCTGAGCAGTCGGGCAGCGAAGCGGCAACTACCCAGACATCTGACCAGACAACTGTTGCTTCCACCTCAGAAACCAGTACCGGAACTACTACCGCTGCCGCAACATCAACTAAGGAGGAGGGGAGCGAGAAAACCGCAGTCTCCGGCGAAAACAGCAGTACTTCACAGGGAACAACTGCTCAGGAAACTGCCGCCTCCGGAAACGATGATGCTGATAAGCCTAATGCTTATGGTTACTATGAGGTAAAGAATCCACCGGCTTCCGGCGTAAGCGTTGCCGCCCTGAACGGCGTTTGGCTCAGTGCTGACGACATGGCACAGACCATTGTTGTTACCGAAGGCAGCGACATCTACCACGGAAACTATACCTACACCGACGGCGGCGGAAACAGTACAAACGGCGAAGTTAAACTGGAGTACTCCCTCACTCCCGATTCCACCGAGGAGTACTGGTATACCTTCTACAACAACGACGGCAGTTTATGGCAGGCGTTCGGCGTTACCGGCGATATCCCTCTTGACGATATCTACGGCGGACAGTCCGGATTTCCGCACTATACCCGAACTGGTTCTGATGCGAATGTGGGCAGCGGCGAGGGAACAGTTACCGGCGACGACTTCGTTGGCGTTTGGGGCTGCGGAAGATGCACCATAAATATCTCACCTGAGAGCGACGGCTACCGTGTTGACATTACCTGGGGAAGCAGCGCTGCTGAGTCCTCAGTGTGGACATACCTGTGCTACTATAACGAGTTTGCAAATGCAATAGCTTGTTCCAGCGGCGGAGTAAATACAAATGTGGTCTACTCCGAGGACGGCACTCACGTTGATACCGTGGTCTACGACGACGGCGGCGCTGAATTCACTATCAGCAACGGCGTTCTGACCTGGAACGATTATGTTGATAATTGCGCTGAGGGTATGGCTTTTGTAAAGTGAGCCAATAAAATGAATTATCCCTGCATCATCGCTTTGGGGCGTGGTGCAGGGATTTTTTGTGTATAAAAGTTAAGGCAAAATTTGACGAAAAGACGTGCATGAATCCCTATGTGGACAGGTTCTTAAAACTAAAGCACTCCTTATGGTTTTTATTATACCATAGAAGTGCTTTTTTAGTTAATAAAAGTCAGTATCAATCTTTTGTAATTTTGGATCATGCTAAGCGGCTGCTATTTATAAACCAAAATTCATCGATCTCACGGTTCATTTCAGCGGCAATGTTCCCGCCGCTCAGCCAGACCTTGCTGAAAGCGCAGGTCATTTCCATGCATTTTTCGATGTGCCAGCGTGGTCGCCAGCCGAATACAGATTTTATCTTACTGCAATCAAGTTTAAGGAAATTTGCTTCATGAGGAGCATTTGGTTCTGCCTGATTTTCCCATTTTGCGTCATTGCCCCAGTATTTGCAGAACAGATCGACCAGTTCACCGGTTGTGACCAGATCGCACTCATCAGGGCCAACGTTATAATAACCGGCAAAGCTGATATCCTCATACTGTTTTGCAGCGATTTCAAGATACAGGAAAACCGGCTCAAGAACGTGCTGATATGGTCTTGTGGAATATGGATTGCGAACGCCTATGACCTTGCCGCCGATCATTGCTCTGACGCAATCGGGGATAATACGGTCGTTGGCAAAATCTCCTCCGCCGATAACATTTCCTGCCCTTGCGGTAGAAACGGCAGTAGAGCCATTCGTGAAAAAGCTGTTTTTATAGCAATGCGTCACCAGTTCGGAACAGCTTTTGCTGTTTGAATACGGGTCAAAGCCGTCAAGCGGCTCGTTTTCTCTGTATCCCCAGCACCATTCGTTATTCTGGTAAACCTTGTCAGTGGTGACGTTCAGGAGACTCTTTACGCATGGAAACAGCCTTGCACATTCCATGATATTTACAGTTCCCATAACATTAGTCTCATATGTATAGCGGGGGTATTTATAGCTGTCACGAACTATAGGCTGAGCAGCCAGATGAAAGACTATTTCCGGCTGTATATCCTCAAAAACTGCCCTGAGTTTATCAAAATCACGGACATCTCCGATAACGCTGTTTATTCGCTGTTCAAGACCCGAAATAGAATACAGAGAAGGGGAGGTAGGCGGCTCTAAACTGTAACCCGTAACATCAGCGCCGGCTTCTGCGAGTATATGGCAAAGCCAACTTCCCTTGAACCCGGTATGTCCGGTAACAAGAACCTTTTTCCCGTTATAGAAATTCAAATCAAACATATTTTCACACTTTCCTGTAGATCACATCAAAGTATTGTAAGACACCATATAGGATATGTTGCAAAGACTTCATAACTTTCTGTGCGGTGTTGCTTTAATTATAACATAGCGTATATGCATTGTCAAGAAACATCATTGTTTAAGGCAGGGCAGCAGCATTTATTTTTGGGGAATTATTTAAGTCGCACGTTTCTTTTACTAAATTTGTCTGTTTTACGGACGTTCCCAAAGGGGACAACCCAAGTGGAAAAAGGGGGAGGAACAAATTAAACC
>CAMOEP010000361.1 GCA_946612185.1 uncultured Ruminococcus sp. | reverse complement strand
TCCAGAGCTATAACCTTCTCCCCCACCAGACTGTACTGGCTAACGTGGAACTGGCTCTCACCATTTCAGGCGTGTCCAAGTCCGAGCGCAGAAAACGTGCTGAGGAAGCTCTCAAAAAAGTGGGTCTGGGTAACCAGCTTCACAAGAAGCCTAACCAGATGTCCGGCGGTCAGATGCAGCGTGTGGCTATCGCCCGTGCCCTTATCAATGACCCGGATATCCTCCTTGCGGACGAACCTACCGGCGCTCTGGACAGCGAAACAAGTATACAGGTTATGGAACTGCTCAAAGAGATCGCAAAGGATAAGCTGGTTATCATGGTAACTCATAATCCGGAACTGGCTGAGCAGTACTCCAGCCGCATCGTCCGCATAAAGGACGGTCTGCTTACTGACGACTCCGACCCGTTCGACCCGGAAAATGCCGATGAGGTAAAGCAGGGTGAGAAAAAACGTGTGTCAATGTCGTTCGGTACGGCTGTATCACTGTCACTCAATAACCTGCTGACTAAAAAGGGGCGTACCCTGCTGACCGCTTTCGCCGGCTCTATCGGTATCATCGGTATCGCTCTTATCCTCTCGCTGTCTACCGGTATCAATGACTATATCAACGACGTTCAGGAGGAGACACTATCCTCCTACCCCCTGACTATCTACAAGGAAAATGCCGATACTTCCGGTATCATCGAGGCGCTTATGAAGAATCAGGAGGAGTATGAGAACACCGAGTTCAAGGACGACCGTGTTTATGCTAACACCGCCGTTTATGATATGTTCAACTCAATGAACTCCGCTGCCAAGCAAATAAACAATATGAAGGACTTCCGCACCTTTCTTGACTCCGACCAGGATATACAGGACAAGGCAGCTTCAATTTCCTACAGCTATGACCTGAAAATGCCTGTGTACACCAAGTCTCCCTCCGGCGAGATCGTCAAGGTGGACTTTATGGAAATGTACGGAAAAGCCCTGGGCGTTGGCGATTCTGAATATATGAACAGCGCTATGGCAAGTCCTATGGCTGGTATGGAAACTGCGGCTATGGGTCTGAATGTTATGGAAGAACTCCTCCCCGGCGACGACGGTGACCCTGTAAACGATATGCTGCGGTCACAGTATGAAGTTGTATACGGCGACTGGCCGCAGAACTACGACGAAGCTGTTGTGATACTCACCCAGAATAACGAACTGCCCGACATCATCGCCTACGCTATGGGTATCAAGGATACCGAGAACTTCTCCAAGAACCTCAAGGCTGTCATGGACGGCGGTGTTATCGAGGACTACGGCGAGACTGAGTGGAGTTTCAGCGATATCATGGACAAGAAGTATAAGCTCGTCCTCCCCTGCGAATACTACAAAAAAGCTGAGTCGGAAAGCCAGTACACCGACCTGACCGCCACTGAAACTGGTCTGGACTATATCTACAACGATGATTCTATCGGTACAGAAATAAAGATAACCGGCTTTATCCGCCCCAATGAGGACGTTAAAGCACCTATGCTCAAGGGCTATATCGGCTATACCAACAAGCTTACTGAGTATATCATCAAAACTACCAACGACAGCGAGATCGTCAAGGCTCAGGAGGCGGACGAGACTGTTGATGTTATCAGCGGCAACAAGTTCCGCAGCGATGAGTATACCGGTATGACCGACGACGAAAAGATAGCTTCATTCAAGGAGCATATCAGTTCCGCTTCTGAGGAGGAAAAGGCTGATATCTGCCGGTTCGTCGCCTCTCAGCCCGACAGCGCTCAGGTGGACGCTCAGGTTCAGGCAGCTATGGCTGACTTCTCCCGTGAAAACTTCATCACCCAGATAACAGAATCGTACTCCCAGGAACTTGGCGTTGATATCTCACAGGTTCAGTCCTACATCGGTCAGATGTCAGACGATGAACTGAAACAATTTGCTGAGGAAGCTGCAAGGACACAGATAACTGAGCAGTACTCCCAGCAAGTCCATGAACAGCTTGCTTCCATGACTACAAAGGAACTGGCGGCTATGCTGGACAATACCCCAATTTCTGACGAGGTTTATGTACTCGCTTTCGATGAGTTCACCCCTGAACAGATATCTGAGTCAAATATGGAGGATAACCTGAAACTCCTGGGCAAGGCTGACCTTTCCGACCCCTCGCAGATACGCATTTTCACCCGTACCTTCGAGGATAAGGACGCTGTTTCTGACCTTATCGACAAATACAATAACGGCGTGAGCGACGATGACGTTATCCACTACACCGACTACGTTGCCCTGCTGATGTCCTCCGTCACAAGCATCATAAGCGGTATATCCTACCTGCTTATCGCTTTTGTAGGCATTTCTCTGGTGGTTTCCTCGATAATGATCGGTATCATCACCTACATCTCCGTTCTTGAAAGAACCCGTGAGATCGGTATTCTCCGTGCTATCGGTGCTTCAAAGCACGACGTTTCCACCGTTTTCAATGCGGAGACACTTCTGGTGGGACTGACCGCCGGTCTTATCGGTATCGGCGTTTCGGCGCTTCTGACTATTCCCATTAATATGATAATCCACAATCTTACAAGCCTGGATACGCTTTGCGCTAAACTCCCGGCTGTTGGTGCGGTGATACTGGTTGTCATCAGCATGGTGCTGACCCTTATCGCCGGTCTTATCCCCTCAAGAGTGGCTGCGAAGAAAGACCCTGTTGAGGCACTCCGAACCGAATAACACAAATTGCAGATGTTCATTCCCATGGGCATCTGCTTTTTTTCGGCGTAAAATCATTATTCAAGCCAGGGCAGCAGCATTTACTTTTTCAAGCTGAGCCAGCTTGACCGCCCTTACGTTGTCGCTCGCTTGCTCGCTTAATTTGGCAGAACATCACATTTTGCCGTCGCTCAACCATATTTCGCTTGGTACAATGTTCTCTGGCAGATTTGTGTGAACTGCGACTTTAAAATTTATC
>CAMOEP010000360.1 GCA_946612185.1 uncultured Ruminococcus sp. | reverse complement strand
ACCCGGATTTCAATATCGTCTACGTTACCAGTGAGACTTTCGGAAATGACCTTATACAGGCACTGAAAAACAAGCTCATCACTGACTTCCACGAGAAGTACCGCAACGCTGACCTGCTCCTTATCGACGATGTTCAGTTCTTCGCCGGAAAAGAGAGTATGCAGGAGGAGTTCTTCCACACATTCTATCAGCTCCACCAGGAGGGCAAGCAGATCGTTATCACCTCTGACCGTCCACCGAAGGAACTCATCACCCTGGAATCCCGTCTGACTACACGTTTTGAGGGCGGCCTTATTGCCGATATTTCCGCACCTGACTACGAGACAAGACTTGCTATCATCAATCGCAAGAGCGAGCTTCTGAACCTGAAAATGCCCGCTGAGGTATCTGAATTCATGGCTAACCGCCTGAAATCCAATATTCGTCAGCTTGAAGGCGCTGTAAAGAAGCTGAAGGCTCTCAACCACTTAGCCGGCAGCCCTATCACTATATCTATGGCTCAGAGCGTCATCAGAGAAGTACTTACCGACGAACAGCCTATCCCGATAACTGTGGAGAAGATAATTTCCGAAGTATCTACCGTATACGGCGTATCCCCTGACGATCTGCGCTCAACAAAGCGCTCTCAGCAGATAGCTACTGCCCGTAAGGTGGCTATATACGTTGTAAGAGAGATCACCCAGATGCCCCTGGCTTCTATCGGCTCAGAGTTCGGCGGACGTGACCACTCTACTATCGTTTACTCCGTAAACAGCATTCAGGCTGCTATCCAGAAGGACAATAACCTCTCAAACCTCATTAACGACATCATCAAGAACATCAAGGACAAGAGCAAGGTCTGAACATTTTTCTGACACATTTTCCCGGTTGAAACTGTTTGGATAACCTTTTTCAACCATGTTTTCAACAGAGTGTTAAAAACTCTGTTCAGAACTTTACAGACTGTATCGTCTGCGCTTTATTGCGGCGTTATACTCTTTGTAAACGTGCCTGCTCCGGCTCATGTCCACACAGTCAACTTTCAACACTTGCACATACGGTTGAAAATTTCCGGAAGAAAAATAAAATCTTTTGTCATTCCACTGATCTGTCCACTTTTACTCCACTTCAACTCCACCCTATTAAACATTATCAACCTGATTTTATTCCCCCAGAAAGCTGTCCACAAACCGCAACTAATCAAAAACAGTCATCTGTTGATGATTTTTCAGCGATATGCCGCAGCAGAGCACTTGTCCAAACTTTTCAACCGTCCCTACTACAACTACAAACAAGTTTTAAACTTATCTTTGTTTAAAACAGGTTCTTATTTTATCTTTACTTTATATTCTTTTTCTTACCTTAACTTATCATAAGAAAAACTTATGAACCGTTTCTCAGGTATCCGTTGCCTGAGAATGCCAGGGGCTTCTCCCCATTAACCGACAATTATTTCATCTCTATGGAGGTATAATATACAATGAGATTCGTATGCAGCAAGAATGAACTCAGTGAGGCTATAAGCAATGTCTCAAGGGCTGTGCCTCAGAAGTCATCTACCATACAGGCACTTGAAGGCATAAAGGTATCTGTATCCCAGAACAGGCTGGAACTTACCGGTTATAATATGGAAATGGGTATCCGTACCTCCATTACTGCCGCTTCCCAGGACTGCGGTGAGTTCGTTGCAAATACCAGACTTTTCAGTGAGTTTACCAGAAGAATGTCTGGTGATGAGGTAGTATTTGAGATAGACGAGAACAATGTGGCTAACATTTCAAGTGCCGCCACAGAGTGCAGCTTCCCGGTAATGACTGCGGAAGAATACCCTGATCTTCCTGACGTAAACAGAGAAAAAGGCTTTACTGTAAAGCAGTCTGTTCTCAGATCTATGATAAATATGACCAGCTATGCCGCTTCAACAAATGAAAGCAAGCCCATATTCACCGGTGAGCTTTTCGATATAGAAAACGGTAAATTCAACCTTGTAGCTATCGACGGCTTCCGCCTTGCTATAAGATGCGAGGACCTGGATAACCAGGAAAAATACAGCTTCATCGTTCCCAAAAAGGCTCTCCAGGAAGTCTCTACCCTTATAAAGGACGATGCAGACAGCGAGTGTACTATCTATGTCAATGACCGCCATATCATATTCGATATCGGCGGAACATACGTCATCTCCCGTCTGCTTGAAGGCGCTTTCCATAACTATAAGTCATCTGTACCCAAGGAATTCAAGACCGAGGTCATCGTTGACAAAAAGGACTTCATAAGCTCTATGGAAAGATGCTCACTTATCATCGACGACAAGAATAAGTCACCTATCCGCTGTGAGATCAGCTCAGGAGTTGTGAAGATCTCAAGCAAGACATCTATCGGTAAGGTCAATGATGCTTTCAGCGCTGACATTTCCGGAGAAGCTGTTACTATCGGCTTCAATAACAAGCTGATGCTCGATGCACTCAAGGCTGCTGAGGGAGACAAGGTAAGACTCCGCTTCAGCGGCGCTATGAAGGTAATTGAAATGCTCCCCCTTGAAGGCGAAAGCTATATCTTCCTTATCATGCCCATTCAGTTAAGATAAATTTTACCCTGATCGTGAAAGGTGGGGTCATTATGGCTCAGATAAAGATAACAACTGAATTCATCAAACTCGACGCTCTGCTTAAATTCTCAGGACTTGCAGATACCGGCGGCGGAGCAAAAATACTTATCCAGGAGGGAAAAGTCCTCGTAAACGGCGAGGTCTGCACCATGAGAGGCAAGAAGATACGCCCCGGCGATACAGTTACTGTTGCTGGCGGAGAAGGAGTTACTGTAGTTTGATAGTAACCTACGCTGAGATAGACGGTTTCAAGAACCTTAAAGGCATATCCTTCCAGCCAGACCCTAAGTATAATATTATCGTTGGCGCTAATGCACAGGGTAAGACAAATCTCCTGGAGGCTATGTGGATACTCT
>CAMOEP010000359.1 GCA_946612185.1 uncultured Ruminococcus sp. | reverse complement strand
GCAAGCAGATGTGCCACAAAGCCGTCAGGCGGTCTTTGTGCGGTGTTGCCTTTATACCTTGAAACCCATTTGGCGGAATGCGTCGATAGCGTCACCGAGTATTGCCGCATTTGTGGCAGATACAGAGTGGAGCAGGAGTATTTCGCCGCCGTGGGCGGAATTTTTCAGCTTTTCAAGGGACTGTGCCGGCGGCGGCTGGGAATCGGTGTTCCAGTCCACATAGGCATAGCTCCAGAAAAGGGTCTTGTAGCCGCATTCCTGGGCTATTTCCAGTGCCCTTTCGGAATATTCTCCGCAGGGACAGCGAAAATACTGCATCTGGTAGCCATAGTTATTGAGGACGTAGTCATGGAGGGACATGATCTCCTCACGGGCAGCCTGGTCAGAAAGGGTGGGCAGGCTTGCGTGGGTCATGCCGTGGTTTCCGATGATGTGCCCCTCGTCGATCATGCGCTTTACAAGGGCTTCCTCCCTTTTGGCGTAGTCGCCGGTAAGGAAGAAAATGGCATGAACGTTCTTTTCCTTGAGGGTATCAAGTATCTGTGCGGTGTAGCCGTTTTCGTAGCCCTGGTCGAACGTGATTATTATGCGGCTTCGGTCGGCAGTTACAGCGCAGGCATCAAGGTCGCTGAATCTCTCCGAGAACGAAACTGCGTCCACCGGGCGGTTGGATTCATCTGTTGCCGTACCCTGACCATAGCCGATCTTTGTGCAGTCTGCGGAATAGACCGGCGAGACTACAGCGGCAGAGGCAGCCAGTACAGCGGCGCAGGAAGGGAGTATCTTCATATGGTTTCCTCCTGTAGCGGAAGTTGTCCGCAGTAGTATTATTGCCTGAACGGGAGGAAGTATTCATGGAAGCGGATAACAAAAAAAGGGAACGCCAAAGCGCCCCCTTGATACTGAACGAAGTTCAGTGTTCCAGATATGACCTTACAAGTACTCTGAGCAGTTCATCACGGTCAATGTGACGGATCAGACTTCTTGCGTTGTTGTAAGTGGTTATGTAGGTAGGATCCTCTGAAAGGATATAGCCTACTATCTGATTTATCGGATTATAGCCCTTCTGAACAAGCGCATCATAGATTGCGGTCAGATTCTTTTTCAGCTCTGCTTCCTTATCCTCGTTGACAGAGAAGGTCATTGTCTTGTCGAACATTGTTTTCAGCCTCCTGTGTGTAAATTGCTTCAATGATCGCAAATCAAAAAAGCTCTCTATATATTATAACCTAAAAGCGGATATAATGCAAGCGAAAATGAAAAAATTTCAGCAAATAACTAAGGTTTGAGCAAATATTTGTCAGATATGCACAAATATGTCCCTGCCGTAAGTTGTAAAATATGTAGCCAGGACGTAAAGTCCTGACAGCGCTTTACTGACAGCAGCCTGTGCGCTTTACGAAGCTGTTGCAGTCAGTACATTCGGGGACAGTGGGGTTTTCCTCGTGAGTGCCCACAGAAATGCAGCCCAGTGAGCAGTAGTCCTCAGTCACCATATTATGCAGGCACTGTGAAACGCTGCATCTGATGTTATCGTTTTTCTTCTTGTCGCTCATAGTTGTAACCTCCGTAAAAATATTAGCTTAGCGAAGCTGTTTATATTATGACACGGAGGCGATATTTTATTCAGCGGCGGAAAATTTTTTATCTGTTACCAGTTTTTTCCAGATGACGATGCCTATGATATTTATGGCTATACCTGCGCTGTAGCAGATAAGGTCACAGACCGAGAAGCTGGTGCCGATAAGGGTGCGGAAGAAGGGACTGCCGCCCAGTCCCAGCTTGTCCACGATATTTATGCCCTGCAAAAATTCCGTAATGAAGGCGAATATCAGCACTCCGGCGGCTGTGCGGATATTGTACCTTCCGCCCAGGAATATTTCAGCGAAGCAGTAGCAGACCCATACCACGATAACATCGCCCATATAGTTGCGGATAAAGCCGCCTTTCAGGAAAATGGCAATAAGCACCTCTATTCCCAGCAGCACAAGGAATATGGCGATATACGGCAGACGGCGCTTCATTCCAGACCCTCTGCCAGTGCCGGGAAGATGCCCAGGCTGCGTTTCAGGATACCGTTCATAAGGGCGATAGCCGTGCCGTAGTTGGTGAAGGGAACGTCCTGCATCTGTGCGGTGCGTCTGCGCCAGGTCATTTCACGTTCGTTAAGCATACAGCCGCCGCAGTGTATCACCAGACTGTAGCCGGAAAGGTCTTCGGGGAAGTCCCTGCCGCTGGAGAGGACTATCTCCAGTTCCTTTCCGGTGAACTTTTTCAGCAGTGCCGGCAGTTTTACGCTGCCGATGTCGCCGCACTGTCTGTGGTGGGTGCAGCCCTCGGAGATAAGCACCTTGTCGCCGTCATTGAGGTTCTTTATGGCAGCAGCGCCGCTGACGGCAGTTTCAAGGAAACCCTTGTAGCGTGCCATGAGTATGGAGAAAGAAGTCAGAGGGATACTTTCCGGCACCACCTTGCTGACGAAGCCGAAAACCTGGCTGTCGGTGACTACCATTTCCGGTGCAGTACCCAGTTTTTCCAACGCTTTGGCAAGCTGGTTTTCCTTGACCACAACAGCGCAGGCATCAGCATCGAGAATGTCACGGACGGTCATCTGCTGGGGGAGGATAAGCCTGCCTTTCGGTGCAGCAGCGTCAATAGGCGTTACCAGGACGATAGTACTTCCGGGGGAGATAAGGTCGCCGATAAGCCGCTTGCTGTCGCCCTCGGACTTAGCAAGGGCGGCGATGCGCTCTTTAAGTTCGTGAACGCCCTGACCGGTGGCGGCGCTGACGGAGACAGAGTTCTCCGGGCTTGGACAGACAGAGGAAAGGTCGGACTTGTTCCAGGCGATAAGGTAAGGGATATCCTTGTCCCGGAAAATTTCCAGAAGCTGGTTATCGTAGTCGGTAAGCCCCTTTTCGGAGTTTACCACAAGTACAGCGATGTCA
>CAMOEP010000358.1 GCA_946612185.1 uncultured Ruminococcus sp. | reverse complement strand
TCGTTGATGATGCCGTCGAAGCCCTTGATCTGAGTGGTGGGGATAACGTCGAACATGGAGGACATGATGATAAGCAGGACGAATCCCAGGACAAAGTTCATGAACGCACCTGCCGCCAGGACTATCATACGCTTCCAGAGTTTCGCTTCACGGAAGCTGTGTTCACCGCCGGTGGAGGAGTCCTCGCCCTCCATAGCGCAGTAACCGCCCAGAGGCAGCGCACGCAGGGAGTAAACCGTATCCCCCCACTTTTTCTGGAGCAGCTTAGGCCCCATACCTATCGAAAATTCCAGAACATCAATGCCGCTGAGTTTAGCGCAGATAAAGTGACCGAACTCATGAACGGTAACTATCAGTCCGAAAATCAGCAGCGCAATAATTATACCCATTGTATACTATCCTTTCCAAATGCTGGTCAGCAGTTCTCAACAGCGTTCCTTACGAATTCTCTTGCAGCCTTGTCAGCTTTCATAACATCGTCGTAGCAGGTTATCTCGGTTTTCGGGAAATTATCCATAACTGAGGAAACTATCTCTCCTATCTGTATAAACTGTATTTCGTCATTCAGGAACGCCCTTACAGCCTCCTCGTTGGCGGAATTCACAAGACAGGGGTAGTCTCCGCCCTTGCCGATAGCCTTGATTGCGGTACTCAGGCACTTGAAAGTCTCAAGGTCTGGTTTAGCGAATGTCAGCGTGCCGTAATCGGTGAGGGAAAGCCGCCTTGTGGGGCATTCCACTCTGTCCGGGTAAAGCAGGGCGTACTGTATCGGTATCTTCATATCCGGCACGCCAAGCTGGGCGATAATGGAGTAGTCCTTGAACTCAACTGCGGAGTGGATAACGCTCTGGCGGTGTACAACTATCTCTATCTGGTCGGGGGTCAGGTCGAAAAGCCACTTCGCCTCGATGAACTCCAGACCCTTGTTCATGAGGGTAGCGGAGTCGATAGTTATCTTATTGCCCATGTCCCAGTTGGGGTGGTGGAGCGCCTGTTCCTTGGTGACGGACTTCAGTTCCTCGTAGGTCTTGCCGAAGAACGGGCCGCCTGAAGCTGTGAGTATGACACGGCTGAGCTGTTCACGCTTATTTCCCTGCAAACACTGGAATATAGCCGAATGTTCGCTGTCTACCGGGTAAATTCTCACACCCTTCCGGGCAGCCGCAGCCATGACAAGTTCACCGCCGGCAACGAGTGTTTCCTTGTTAGCGAGAGCTAAGTCCTTGCCGGCATCAATAGCGGTCAGAGTGGGCAGAAGTCCCACCATTCCCACCACGGAGTTGAGAACTATGTCATTCTCCTCCAGGGCAGCTATCTGGCACAGTCCCTCCATGCCGCACAGAACTTTTGCGGAAGTGTCAGCAAGGCGGCTTTTCATGTCTGCGTACTTCTCCTCGTTATATATACAAACGTATTCGGGGGAAAATTTTCTTGCCTGCTGCTCCAAAAGACCGGTACTGCTGTGTGCCGCAAGTCCAACCACCTGGAAACCGTGCTTTTCGCAGACTTCAAGTGACTGAGTGCCTATCGAACCTGTCGAGCCAAGTATTGATACTTTCCTGCTCATAATATTATATCTCCTTTGCAGCTTAATAATTCTTGTAAAAATGCGAAAGGGACTATCCGTATCAACGTTTAGTCTCCTTTCAGCGTTATTTTATGGTTATTAATTCCAGCAGGGCATAGAACGCCGGGGCAACGAAAAGTACGCTATCGAAGCGATCCATCATACCGCCGTGTCCGGGCATGATATTGCCGTAGTCCTTGAAACCGATCTGGCGCTTTATCATTGAAGCGGACAGGTCACCGAGAGTACCCACGGCAGCGGACACCATACCTATCAGACAGAATCCGGCGTACACGATAACTTTGTTCTGGTGAAGCTGGATAGTGTCCGGGAACATCATCTCATGGACAACAATGATAGCCACGAAAACGATGCCTGTTACCACGATACCGCCCACGAAGCCCTCGATAGTTTTCTTGGGGCTTATTTCGGGACAAAGCTTGTGCTTACCCAGAGCAACGCCTGTGAAGTATGCGGCAGAATCGGCTATCCACGCACCGCCAAGTCCCAGGACGAGGGGGAGGACGCTTTCGCCGCCGGTGAGTTTGTCCAGTCTTACAAGGCAAGCCATAGACTGGGGGATCAGCATCATTGAAGCCAGTGAGAACATGATCTGGTCGTACTTTATATCCTTATGACGGCGCAGCCAGGTGAGAAACACCACGAATACAGCAGCCATATCTATAAGGAAGGAGAACTTCTCCTGACCCAGCCAGACAAGTACCGGCAGGGAGACTCCGGCAGCTTCCACCGCCAGGAGTACAGGCAGGCATTTCTCCATTTTCACGGCTCTGAGCATCTCAAATAGCATGATGCCGATGATTGCGCCAACAGCCGCCGGCAGGACGATAGTGGTATGAAGCCAGAGTACGGTGAATACTATGACCAGTCCAACGCCCGCAGAAATGAGCCTTGTACGCATCAGACACCTCCGAAGCGGCGCTGTCTGCCCTCGAAGTCGATGAGTGCGGCTTTAAGGTCGTCAGGCGAGAAGTCCGGCCAGAGAATGTCGGTAAAGTAGTACTCCGCATAGGCACACTGCCAGATGAGGAAGTTGGAAAGGCGCAGTTCGCCGCTGGGACGTATCATAAGGTCAACGTCGGGGATACCGGCAGTATCCAGAAAACCGGAGATAGTGTCCTCGGTTATGGAATCCGGGTCGAGCGAGCCGTCCTTAGCCTTTTTAGCGATCTCGATGGCAGCACGGCGCAGTTCGTCCCTGCCGCCGTAGTTAACAGCCATGAGCATGGTCATTTCATTGCAGCCGGCAGTCACCTGTTCCATTCTGTCCATTTTCTCACGAAGCTCCGGGGTGAAAGCAGACTTATCCCCCAGGAAAATAAGCTTGGTATTCTCGCTCAGAAGGCTGGGGATATCGTCCAGA
>CAMOEP010000357.1 GCA_946612185.1 uncultured Ruminococcus sp. | reverse complement strand
TAGGCATACTTCTGAGTGCTGCCATTTTTCTGGCAGCCCCTCAGCTCAGCGTATTCGACCCGGATATGCCGTATCAGGGAAATATTATGGAGAATATCGCTTCGTACAGCGGAAGATTCATTGTTACCTCGCTGTATCTGATGATATTCGGAGCAATTGACAAAGTTTTACTTAGGCATAATTCTTAGTGAAAAAGGAGTGAACAGGAATGAACAAGCTGTTTCTCGCAGCAATACCAGCCGCAGCATTAACAGGTTATGCGGTATATGAGAATGCCGGAGCGCTTACTCTGCGCTATGAAAGACTGGGCAGCGGTGTGAGGGTGGCACATATCTCAGACCTTCACAGACGCCGTTTCGGCAGGAATAATCACCGTATAACTGACCTTGTGGCAACAGAAAAGCCCGACCTTATCTTCATCACAGGTGATATTATCTCAAGACAGCAGACAAACCTGAATAATGTGGAAGTGATGCTGAAGGAGCTTGTTAAAATAGCACCTGTTTACATGATATTCGGCAACCATGAGCAGAGTCTTACTGAGGAGCATATCAGCGCCGAGGTGCAGGAGAGACTGACGGAGATAATAAAGCTCACTGATGCTCACCTGCTCCGCAATAGCTGCGAGAGCGTTACTATCGGCGGCAGAAAGCTGAATATCGTAGGATATGAGCCGGAGTACGAGGTCTACAAGAAGGACGGCTGTTACGGTGATCTGACCAAGATAACCAAGACTGATATAGTCGAGGTGCTGGGTGAATGCCCGGAGGGTGAGACACTTCTCCTTGCGCACAATCCCCTTTTCGGCAAGGCTTATTCTGACTGGGGCGCTGAGTACACATTCAGCGGTCATATCCATGGCGGCATAGTCCGTGTGGGAAAGATAGGTCTGCTTTCGCCTGAGAGAAAGCTACTGCCGAAGTATACAAAAGGCGTTTACGATTTCGACGGCAGGAAGCTGCTTGTAAGCGCAGGACTTGGCAAGCTGAGGCTGTTCAACCCTCCTGAGATAGTCATTTACGACATCTGAGCATATACAGGCTGTATACCGCTCGTGGCACGTTCCGGCAAATTTTCTGTGGCACGAAATAGCAAACAAAGCGTTCGTTCAGAAGACAATAGTGCATACCTCAAAGCTGAAAGGCTGCAAATACTATCAGCATAACTCCCCCCACCCAGGAAAGATCGGCAGGCAGGGCGGATATGCGCCTTCCCAGCAGACTTCCCAGGGCTATGGCGGCTAATCCGGCTGCAAAGGCGAAGACTCCGGTCTTTACCGGGCTTACCCCTAAAAATCCACAGCTAAGACCGGTGGCGGCGGAATCCAGCGAACTTGCAGCCGCAAGTGCAGCAGCTTCCGCCGCTGAGAGTATCTTGGAGTGGTCAGCATCGGCGGCAGTATCGTCAAGATACAGCTTTATCATAAGCCCCTGACTGCCCATTTTCAGCGACAGGTCGCCCTTTTCCGAGAGGGTGCGGACTACTGTGCGGATAATGCTGCGGACAATGGTGGAAATGCCTATGAGACTGATAATGATAAAGGCTGCTGCGGAACATATCTGCGGAGGTATAAAGCCGCTTATCAGCGCAGAAAGGTTGAGTGTCAGCCATAGGACGGCTGCTCCCGTAAGGGCTATAACAGCCGCAGAAAGCGGAGGTATGCGTATCCCGCTGCCGCAGTAGGCTGCTGATGCGATAAATGTGTCAGCGCATACTATGACAGCAAGTATCAGTTCTTCTGCCAATTCATCACCTCCTCACATCATTGTATGTGAGGGCGGCGGATATGGTGAGAACATTTTACTTGACATATTTATTTTTTATGGTATAATTATCTTATGCATATGGAGGTGGATCGTGAGAGCCGGTGTTTCAACAGCTTGCCTTTACCCTGAACCAGTGGAGGAATGCCTCTACCAGCTTGCGGTAAACGGCGTTTCTAACGTGGAGCTTTTCCTGAATACCCATTCAGAACTGAAAAAGAGCTTTGCCCACGGTATTGCTGATATACTTAAAAGATTTGATGTAAACTGCGCTTCACTCCACCCGTTTACCTGCGAGATAGAAACGCTCATGCTTTTCTCAGACTACGAAAGGAGGCTGAGTGATGCTTTGGAATTCCACAGGCATTACTTCGACTTCATGAATATCGTAGGTGCTGAGATATTCGTGCTTCACGGCGCTAAAGCCGGTGTCACAAAAGAGCGATACTGCGAGAGGTATTCAGAACTTTTCCGGCTGGGAAAGAAATTCGGAGTGACTGTTGCTGTGGAAAACGTTTCAAGGTGTCTTAGCAGTTCATCGGCATTCATAAGGGACATATCCCGTATGCTTGGCGATGAATTCGCTTTTGTACTGGATACTAAACAAGCAATACGCTCCGGCGAATCGCCTTTTGCATTCATTGATGCTGCCGGTAAAAAACTGCGCCATGTGCATATAAGCGATTCAGGGCCTCTTGGTGATTGTCTTCCCATAGGCAAAGGCAGCTTCCGGTTTGACGATTTTTTCAGGAGAGTGAATAGCGTATCGCCTGAGTGCAATGTTATACTCGAACTTTACCGGAGCAATTTCGATAATATATCCGAGCTTCTCAGAAGCAGCAGCATACTCTCTGCCATGACAGGCAGATACGGAACGGAGGGTGCAGTATGAAATGCCCTTATTGCGGGTTCTATGAGATAAAGGTCATTGACTCACGTCCGAGAGATGACAGGATAAAGCGGCGCAGAGAGTGTACCAAATGCGGCACTCGATTCACCACGGTTGAGGTCATCGAAAAGCCCCTGCTTATGGTGGAAAAGCGCAGCGGTATGTACGAGAGCTTCGACAGGAACAAGCTGATAACAGGCATATTCAGCGCTATAAAGAAAAGACCTGTCACAAGAGATCAGGTCTATGATATAGCAGATTATGTTGAAAACTATTACGCAAATGAACTCAAATCGGTTGCAAAGTCCAAGGAGA
>CAMOEP010000356.1 GCA_946612185.1 uncultured Ruminococcus sp. | reverse complement strand
GTTTCAGGGGGACAAGTCCTCAGAAGTGAGTCCGGCGAGATACAGTTCAACGAAAACACTATTTCCGGTATCTGCGTCTTCAATCAGGCTTACCTTTTCGCTGAACATGAGGGCGATCTTACCCTCCGCCTTGACCTTGCGCCGGATATGAGTTTGATTCAGCTCTGCAACTACCTTTTCAGCATCAGAAAAAACCGTCGTGACTGCCCTGCCGAGGAACTGCTGACAGGTATGTTCCTTAAAAATCTGGCTATATACCTCGTAAAACGGATCCTGGGCATTCCCCTTTCAAATACAGCCGGCTCTGTCAGCGACAAGCAGATACACTTCCTGGCTGAATCCATAAAGTCCCTCGATTTTCACGTTTCCGGCTGTGCGTCCTGGCAGAATTCCCAGGTGACTATGGGCGGTATCCACCGAAACTGCGTTGATGATGCCCTTTGCTCCACATTGCACAAAGGACTCTACATTTGCGGCGAGATACTTGATATTGCCGGAGACTGCGGCGGCTATAACCTGCAATGGGCTTGGTCTACAGGTCATATTGCCGGGAAAAACTGCGCCCTTTCGCTTACAGGAGATAAACATGATAAGAGTTTCAAACATTAAAGTCCCTCTGGACTTCAACTTCAACCGACTGAAAGATTACTGCACCTCAAAACTGCGTATACCAGCGGACAAGCTAATTTCCGTCGTCCTGGCAAGACGCTCGGTCGATGCCCGGAAAAAGTCGGACGTTCACTTCAACATCGCCCTGGACATCTGTGCAAAAGGTGAGGGCAGGCTTCTGAAGTCGCTGAAAAATGCTGCTCCGGTAACTGTGCCGGACTACAAGATAATCCCCGTAACACCGGCTGTCCGTCCGGTCATCATCGGCTTCGGTCCTGCCGGAATGTTCGCCGCACTTGTCCTTGCAATGTCCGGCGCAAAACCGATAGTCATAGAGCGTGGAAGCGATGTGGATTCCCGTGTGAAGGCTGTGGAGGAATTCCAGTCCGGCGGCAGGCTCGACCCGGAATGCAATGTGCAGTTCGGTGAAGGCGGTGCAGGAACGTTCTCTGACGGTAAGCTGAACACCGGCATCAGCGACCAGCGCATTCGCTGGATATTTCAGCGTTTTGTGGAGTTTGGCGCTCCGGAGGAAATCCTCTGGCAGGCGAAGCCCCATATCGGCACGGACAAGCTCCGTGACACCGTCCGGAACCTCAGAAAGCGGATAATCGCCCTGGGCGGTGAGGTTCACTTCGATACCCGTTTCACCGGTTACTCTACCGAAAGCGGCAGGCTAAAGCAAGTGGAATGCACCCGCAAAAATGGCGAAATACTGCGGATCAATACCAATTGTGCAATACTTGCGACCGGTCACAGCGCACGGGACGTTTTTGAGATGCTTTATGAGAATAAGGTGGAACTTACCCAGAAGAATTTCGCTGTCGGCGTGCGTATCGAGCATAGGCGTGAGGACATCGACAGGGCTATGTATGGCGATTCTGCCGGTCACCCTGCCCTGAAAGCCGCTGACTACAAGCTGGCTGTTCACCTGCCGAATGGCCGGGCTCTGTACACGTTCTGTATGTGTCCCGGCGGAAGCGTGGTGGCTGCGTCCTCCGAGGAGGGGCACCTGGCGGTGAATGGTATGAGCTGTTTTGCCCGTGATGCTGAGAACTCAAACAGCGCTTTGCTGGTGGGTGTGGGCAGTGCTGAACTTGCCAGCGATCACCCGCTTGCCGGTATGTATTTTCAGCGTGATATTGAGGAAAAAGCCTTCATCGCCGGCGGCAGTGACTACCATGCCCCTGCCATGACTGTAGGCGAATTTCTTGGCGGTGACACACCGGAAACTGCCGTTTTTCCCTCATATCGACCTGGTGTACGGAAGGCTTCTCCAGAGGAATATCTGCCGGGATTCATCTGTGAAACTCTCCGGCTGGGCATTCCCGAAATGGGCAGGAAAATCCCTGGCTTTGACTCCCCTTCCGCCCTGCTTACAGGCGTGGAAAGCCGCAGCAGTTCGCCAGTCCGGATAGTTCGTGACAATGGTCTGGAGTCTGTTTCAGTGCGGGGATTTTTCCCCTGCGGCGAGGGTGCAGGCTATGCAGGAGGAATTGTATCTGCGGCAGTTGACGGCATGAAGTGTGCAGAGGCAGTTATCAACTTAATAGCAAACAAGTAAGCTAAAACATCTATTATCATTTAAGGAGGTATACTATGAAAATTAATGTTATCGGCGGTACTATGGATCCCCGTGAGGTTGACCAGTACATTGAGTACGCAAGAAAAAAGCACGTTGGCAGGCAGATATCCGGCATGGACATCATCATTGACGGAGAATATGTGGACCTGAAGTTTTACTTCTCCGATACGGATTTTCAGCACGCATACCGTTCCGCTGATTATCTCGTAAAATCAATGGACAAATTAAATGATGCCAAGCAAAGCGAATTTAGAGAAAAACATACACATAAGGTGGATAAGTAATGAATTTAACGAACATTGGCACAGTCCGTGAGATACTCGGAAAACATGGGTTCAATTTCTCAAAGGGGCTTGGTCAGAACTTCATAATCAACCCGAACATTTGCCCTAAAATAGCCGAAAACGGCAACGCTCGCCCCGGCTATGGCATACTGGAGATCGGCACAGGCATCGGTGTACTTACAAAGGAACTTGCCCTGCGTGCGGATAAAGTCGCAGCGGTGGAGATCGACACACGGCTGCTGCCCATACTTGAGGAAACACTGGCGGAGTTCGACAACATCAAGGTATTCAACGAAGATGTAATGAAAGCCGATCTGAAAGGCATAATCTCCCAGGAATTCCAGGGGCTTCGTGCGGCTGTCTGCGCAAATCTGCCATACTACATCACTTCCCCGGTCATCATGCTTCTTCTGGAAAGCCGTCTGCCTGTAGACTCGATCACAGTCATGGTGCAGAAGGAGGCGGCACAGCGGCTTTGTGCCAAAGTCGGCAG
>CAMOEP010000355.1 GCA_946612185.1 uncultured Ruminococcus sp. | reverse complement strand
CCAAGGTAATGTCCAATGCAGTTCCGGCGTGGATCTCGATTCTCTTTGATATTCACGGCAGGTCACAGTCAATTGCAACTGCCTGCGCTTCCGGAACTGATGCCATAGGTTCTGCCTACGAGTACATAGCCTATGGTCACGGAAAAACTGCCATTTGCGGTGGTGCGGACTATATGAGATCTGACGAGGAAATGATCTTCAGGTCATTTGATGTTCTTGGGGCACTGACTAAATCCCAGGACGGTTTCCCCAGACCATTTTCACAGGAGAGAAGCGGATTCCTTTTCTGCGAGGGAGCAGCCTGCTCACTGATACTTGAGGAATACAGCCAGGCAGTCAGCAGAGGAGCTGATATTTATGCGGAGATAACCGGCTACAACTCAAGGTGTGATGCTTATCACATCGTAAAGATGCCGGAATATCCCGGACAGGCTGTTGATATGCTCCGTGCGCTTATCGGCGACAGCACTCCGGACTACTACAATGCCCACGGTACTGCAACCGAGGTCAATGACCAAATGGAAGCGGTATTGCTGAAAGAGGTATTCGGGGAAAGGCTTCCGGAAGTTCTTATTGGTGCAACTAAGGGTCTGACAGGTCATTCCATTGGTGCTTCCGGAGCAATTGAAGCGGCTGTATGCGCCTACTCTATCAGAAATGGCATAGTACACGGCAATATCCTGGGCACTGCCCTTGAGGGACTTAACCTGCCGGACAAGACTGTCAGCGCAGACATAAAATGCGCCGTATCAGCTTCATTCGGATTCGGCGGACATGACAGCGCTCTTTTATTTGAAGCGGTCTGAAACACAAAATCACCAGAAAGGAAAGAGGATAATGGATATTAAGGATTTCAAAGCAATACTTGAAAAGAACAATATTAACCTGTCTGTTGAGCCGGAGGAGTCGATGACAGTAAGTGAACTGGGACTTGATTCCTTCGATGTAATGATGCTTGCATATGACCTGGAGGACGCTGCCGGCAGTGAACTTCAGCTCAGCCTTGATTCAACAGTTGGTGAAGTGCTGGCAAAGGTAAACGATGCACAGCGGGTATAATTTAGCACTTGTGTCCGCTGAGTCGGCGCAGGAGCTTGAAAAGAACATTGACCTTCTCCGGAGCAATGGGGGTGCTGTTTCCGGGGAATACAGCAAAACAGGCAAATACCGCACGTTCGCTGTGTATGACAGTCAGGAGGAACTTCTCCGGGTGACTGCTCCGGAAAACCGCAGGGCAATGAACATCTGTGACGGGAAAGAGTACCCCGCCGGCACAGTGTTCCTTTTCCCCGGAAGCGGTATCCACCAGAAAAAAATGCTTACCATACTAAGCGATGTCTCAGGCTTTTTCAAAAGGCGACTGGAGGAACTTGATGAGATATGCTCTCAGGTGTATGATGTACGGCTCCTTGATGAGGATACTGAGGACGAACTTGCCGACCAGCTCAGGGTTATGGCTTCTGAGATCGCCATTGCAGAACACTGGGAGAATATCGGCTGTCATGCAGACAGTATCATCGGTCACAGCATGGGCGAATATGCGGCGGCAGTGTTTGCAGGGATAATGTCAGAGAGGGACGCATTCTGCCTTCTTAAAGAACGGTGCATTGCCATGAGTGGCAATGACGGTCACTGCATGGCGGCGGCTGAGGCATCGGCTGAGCGTATCATGGATATAGCAAATGCCGCCGGACTTAATGTGACCATATCAGCCTATAACGCTCCGGAAATAGTTACGGTGTGCGGTGTAAAGCGTGATATGGAGCTTATGTCGGTGATATGCAGGAACCAGAAGATACGTTTCAGCCTGATAAACGGTTCAAGGGGCGGTCACTACCAGGGACTTCGTGAGTGTGCGGAAGTCTTTCTCAAAAAGGCTCAGGGCATTACATTCCATAAGCCTGAAAAACACTTCATCTCTACTCTTGACCCGGAAGGCACACAGTATTCGCCGGATACGCCTGAATACTGGTATGCCCACATCTGGCAGCCGGTGAAGTTCATGCAGGCAGTAGGAAAACTCGTGCCGGAGGAAGTGGGACGAGTCATAGACGTTGGCGTATCGCCTGTGCTTATAAACATGGTCATGAAGAACCTGGGAAATATCAGAACTGCCTGGATACCTACAGTCCGGGCAGGCAGGAATTATTCCCGGCATATTCTCCATTCAGCCGGTATAGCATTCAATTCCGGCATAAATATTGATCTTGAAAGGGAGGCACAAGAAAGTGCAGAGCAGTAACAAGCAGAAAACAGCAGTCATAGGAATGAGTTTCCGTTTCCCGGAAGTATCCTCGGTAAAGGACATGGAGAAGCTGCTGTCCGAGGGAAAACACATAGGTCTTTCCGGAATCAGCCAGAGAGGTGAACTTCTGGGCATCAGTGATTACGGTAAGGTTATCGGTGATATTCCGGTTCTTGAGGATATACAGTATTTCGACAGCGATTTCTTCGGCGTTATGAAAAAGGAAGCGGAGGAGATGATACCTGAAACAAGGCTTGCACTTACTCATGCAGTGCTTGCCCTTTACGATGCAGGCTATTCGCTTTCTGAGCTTAAAGGTTCCGACTGCGGACTTGTAATAGCCGCTTCTTCCTCAGACTACAAGAGGCTGGTCAATGAGGGAAGTTCCGGTGCATACCTTAATGCAAGGGCATCTATGATAGGCGGAAGACTTTCCTACCAGTTTGACCTCCGGGGACCTGTTTACAGCATCGACTCCACCTGTTCCTCATCGCTTCTTGCGGTAATGCAGGCGGCTCAGCTTCTGGAGACACATCAGGCAGATCTTATGCTGGCTTCCGGTGTGCAGATACTCATGCCACTGAACAGAAAGCGTGCCCATGAACTTCTGCTGGGCGGTGAGAAGGCGAAGTGGCCCTATATCCCATTTGATGAGAAAGCCGCAGGATTTATCCCCGCAGAGGGCGCAGGAACAGTTCTCCTTAAACGCTATGAGGACGCTGTCCGGGACGGCGACCATATCTACG
>CAMOEP010000354.1 GCA_946612185.1 uncultured Ruminococcus sp. | reverse complement strand
TTCGGTCTTTTCAAGAGAGATACTGCTGAACAGTCTCAGCCGGAGATAATCGAGACTATCATCAGGGCGGTAAATGACAAAGACCCTGATGCTGGTATGTCAACCAAGATAACCTCCTATACTTCCCAGAAACCTGACGAGAAAAAGGAAGCAGGTGCGTATATCGGCATACAGACCGAGAAGTACACCTTCCGCAATAGCTGCACTGACGGTCAGTACGGCGCTGCTACCGAGCATTTCAACACACTTATCCGCTGGGAGGATACTGACGGCGACGGCAGCGACGATATCGTTGACGCAGGCGCTAAGTTTGAGGACGCTGTTATAAAGGAAAGCGGCACTTACACCGTTGCTGTTACCGGCTACGACTTTTCCGCTGACAGCGAGAGTCTTAATATGCTTTTTGTAAGCACCGACCTTACCTACTCCCCGAAACTCAGCGTAAAGGACGTTAAACTCTGCTGCGATGATACTGAGATAGCCGTGGATTCACCGGTAGTTATGGAGGACGCAAACGGCAACCTGTACATCGAACTTGTGAACAAGTACAACGACGCACTTTCTCCAATAGACTACACTATGGCAAAGGACAGCTTCAAGATAGAATTCACCATTGAAGGCGTTGAGAACGTGATAAAATAACGAAGAAAGGCACTTCCGCAGAATGGAAGTGCCTTTTTGATTCATATTTACTTTGATACCGGAATAGTATATAAAGGACGTAACAAAGCCGCCGCCTCCAGCATATACTGTTTCAGACCTCGGTGATATTCAGGAGAACTCCTGCATCTGAGATGTCGATACAGCCGAAGGTGGACTTCATGTCGCCTACTGCAATTGCCGCAGCGCCGGGATTGAAAAGATACATTCCGTCGTCGTACTGATTGTATGGAACGTGGGTATGTCCGAAAATTGCGATATCGCACTGATTCTCCTCAGCAGTCTTTCTCAGGATACTCAGATCGTTCTTTACTGCCAGTCTGTGACCGTGGGCAGCGAATATCCTGTGTCCTGGGACTGGGAGTATGAATGAAGTGGGGCTGATACTGTCATAATCGCAGTTGCCAGCAACGTGGATTATTTTCTGTGACATATCCATATGTGTGATAATAAAACGGTCGAGTTCGTTCTCACCGTCACCGAGGTGAAAGAACCAATCCGCATCTTTATTTCTTAGGAATACAGATTCAATGGCGTTATAGTTGCCGTGAGTGTCGGAAATTACAATGATACGCATAAGCGTGCCTCCAATAATAGGTAGTAGTGAGGGGAGACAACAAAATGTCCCGACTATCATTATACCACATAATATACGGATTGTCAATAATTTCCTACTAAATATAAAAACAAATGTGTATTTTTAATTAATTCAGCGGATATTATTAGCTAATTTATACAGGGGGTATTTTTTATGAGCAATATTGATCCTAAACAGCTTGGCGGACTCCTGAGTGCTATCAGCAAGAAGATAGGCGTTCCACAGGAGCAGCTTAAAAGTGAGTTTGAGCAGGGCAAGTTCGACAGCGCACTTAGCGCTATGAGCCCGTCAGATGCGGCGAAATTCCGGCAGGCGGTGAATAATCCGCAACTTGTGGAGAAGCTTATGAGTACTCCTCAGGCAAAGGCACTCTACAAAAAGCTTTCCGGGAACTGATATGGACGATATGATTGGAAAACTCTCGGAACTTCTGTCTGACGGTGAGAGCGTCAGGCAGATATCCGAGCTTGCGAAAATGTTCATGGACGAAACAGGCGGTCAGGGGGACGAAAGCAGCGGCAGCGAGTCCCCACAAGAACCGGGATTCGATATCGGCAAGGTCATGCAGCTTACCAGCCTTGCCGGGGCGATGTCCCAGAAAGACCCGAATACCGACCTTCTTCTTGCGCTGCGTCCGCACCTTAGCCCCGAAAAGCAGCAGAGAGTTGACAAGGCGGTAAGACTTCTGAAACTGCTGGCGGTGTTCAGTGTCGCAAAGGAAAACGGGCTGCTGAAAGACTTTATTTAGGAGGTGGGCAGATGTCAGTTTACAGCAGAGCGCCAATGGACTTGCCGCCGGAAAATGTGCCGGAGAATACCGGGGAGAAGTCGGCGGATAACCTTATCTCACGGCTGTTTTCCGGAAAACCTGACAGCGAAAAACTGCTGATACTGGCGCTGCTTTTCCTGATAATGCGTGAGGGCGGCGACAAACGGCTGCTGCTTGCCCTTGCGTACATCATGCTTTAGGAGGATAAAATGACGACGGATACTATCTTCGGACTTGTCTGCGGACTGGCTGCGGCGGCAGTTATAATATACTACTCACGGCAGAAAAAGCGGCTGTCCCATGTGCTTTTTGGCACTATGACCGGACTTGCGGCACTTTGTCTGGTGAGTCATTTCGGCGGATACTTCGGCGCTGCACTTCCCCTGAATCCGTTCAACGTATGCGGAAGCGCCTTGCTTGGCGTGCCATTTGTGGTATGCATGGTGGTGCTGAAATTCGTTAGCTGAGTTCAATAAACTTAACCGATGCAAATTGTACATAATGAATAAATACAAAAGTGATTGATAGGATATATCTATCAAAAATGCCGTTGATGATTGCTTTTTTCACAAAAAGTATTGAAATTTTATATAAGATATGGTAAAATAGTAAATACAGGAGGTGGAAATGCTTTGAATATTATTGATATTATTACCAAAACTAAAAAAACTCAGCCCCTCAGCACCGAGGAAATGGTCTGGCTGGTAAATTCATATACCTCAGGCGAGATACCTGATTACCAGATGTCCTCATGGCTGATGGCGGTTTGCCTTAATGGTCTGACTGAGGAGGAAACTGTTACCCTCACTCTGGCGATGCGTGACAGCGGCGAAAAGGTGGATATGTCGAATATCGACCGCTTTACCGTGGATAAGCACAGCACCGGGGGAGTCGGGGATAAGACCAGCCTGATCATAGGGCCTGCTGCGGCTGCCTGCGGTATTGCAGTACCCAAAATGTCAGGCAGAGGTCTGGG
>CAMOEP010000353.1 GCA_946612185.1 uncultured Ruminococcus sp. | reverse complement strand
TTCATCATGGACAGAATTTTCCGCCGCTTCGGTCTTTCAGGAAAGTCCTTTATCCCGATACTTATCGGTACAGGCTGCGGCGTTCCCGGTATCATGGCTTCCAGAACTATCGAGAACGAGCGTGACCGCCGTATGACTATCATGACCACTACATTTATCCCCTGCGGCGCAAAGCTGCCTATCATCGCAATGATATCAGTTGCACTGTTCGGCGGTGCATGGTGGGTCGCTCCCAGCGCTTACTTCATGGGTATGGCTTCTATCATTATCTCAGGTATCATGCTGAAAAAGACAAAGCCTTTCGCTGGTGATCCTGCTCCCTTCGTAATGGAGCTTCCTGCATACCATATGCCTACAGTAGGCAACGTTCTCCGCTCAATGTGGGAGCGTGGCTGGTCATTCATCAAGAAGGCTGGCACAATTATCCTGCTTTCCTCTATCATTATCTGGGCTGGCTCAGTATTCGGCTGGCAGGAAGGCGCATCGTTCGGCTTCTATCCTGATATGGAACTGGCTGACTCTATCCTGGGTCATATCGGTGACGGTATCAAGTGGATATTCGCTCCTCTCGGATTCAACGACGCTGCTGCAACAGTTGCAACAGTTATGGGTCTTGTTGCTAAGGAAGAAGTTGTCGGAGTATTCGGCGTTCTGGACTTCGAGGGACTTACACCTCTTGCCGGTTACGCATTCCTGGCATTCAACCTGCTGTGCGCACCTTGCTTCGCAGCTATCGGCGCTATGAAGCGTGAGATGAACAACGCTAAGTGGACATGGTTCGCAGTTGGTTATCAGTGTGTATTTGCTTACGCTGTATCACTTATCATCTACCAGATCGGCGGACTGTTCACAGGCAATTTAAATGTTCTTGGACTTATCGTTGCTATCGCAATTATCGCATTCATTATCTATATGCTGGCAAGACCTTACAAGGAAGCTACAAAGCTTACAAAGACAGTTAAGGTAACTCAGTAAACCGATTTACCCCCTTCCTATAGTGATTCCCCGCTTTTTAAGTGGGGTTTCGCTTTATCCTTGACAAAAATCAGCAATAAGTATATACTTATCCCAAAGGAGGAGTTATTATGAATCTCGGAACATTCGTTGTACTTCTTATACTGCTGGCTGTGGTAGGCTGGGTGATATACGGCATGATACGGGACAAGAAACAGGGCAAGAGTTCCTGTAGTCACGGCTGCCAGAACTGCGCTATGCACGGTCAGTGCCACAATATACCGCAGAAAAAGGAATAAGAACCTATCCACATAGGTTCTAAGCAAAAAAGCCATAGTACTTCCATTCTAAAGAAGTACTATGGCTTTTGTTACTTGACCCTGAAACCTACTGCCTGAACTTCAGCGCAGTTGTTTCCAAGTTCGTCCTTTATCGTTATATGGTAGCAGTTCACTGACCTGCCGTCCTTAACCAGTTCCGCCTCAGCAATAAGCTTCCTGCCACGAACCTTACCTATATATGATATAGTGGTGGAAAGTCCTACAGTACCGGGTGACTGCCAGTTTGACGCTACAGCAAAGGCAAAGTCAGCAAGGGTATAATGCACACCTCCCATAATACCGCCCATTGCGTTCAGGTGGCGCTCATTCAGCTCAACGCTGCACTTGGCGTAGTGGTCGCCTATTTCGTCTATAACCATGCCGTTCTCAGTTGCGAAGCGGTCGCCCTCGAATATGCGGCGCACTTCTTCCAGCTTCTCGCTGTAATTTACCTCAGCCATAACTACCTCCGTATCAGTTCTTTATCTGTGATGCCACAAGGCTCTCTCCGCAGTATATCTCACGCAGCTTTGGCTTTTCTATCTTGCCGGTGGGATTTCTCGGAACATCAGCGAATATTATCTTATGCGGACGCTTATATCTTGGGAGTTTCTGGCAGAATGTGTTGATATCCTCCTCTGTACATTCTGCGCCGTCCTTTATGGAGATGATAGCCGCTGCGATCTCGCCCAGACGCTTATCCGGCAGACCGATAACTGCAACGTCCTTTACAGCCGGGTGCGCTCTGAGGAAGTCCTCGATCTGTACCGGGTAGAGGTTCTCACCGCCGCTGATGATAACGTCCTTCTTACGGTCAACCAGGTAGATGAAGCCGTCCTCGTCCTCCTGTGCCATATCGCCGGTAAGCAGCCAGCCGTTTTTCAGAGTATCGGCTGTAGCCTTTTCGTCACGGTAGTAGCAGGTCATAACGCCAGGGCCTTTGACGTAAAGTTCTCCTACCTGTCCACGCTCAACAGGCTTGCCGTTTTCGTCAGCTATCATAACCTCCCAGCCATAGCCAGCCTTACCGATAGCGCCTACCTTGTGGATATTCTCCATGCCCAGATGTACGCAGCCAGGGCCGATAGATTCGCTAAGACCGTAGTTTGTATCGTACTTATGGTTCGGGAAATGCTCTTTCCACCTTGCGATAAGTGAAGGAGGAACAGGCTGTGCGCCGATGTGCATAAGTCTCCACTGTGAAAGATCATACTCTGAAAGGTCTATCTCTCCCCTGTCGATAGCGTCCAGGATATCCTGCGCCCAGGGAACGAGAAGCCATACTATAGTACAATGTTCATTTGATACAGTCCTGATAATTGTCTTGGGCTTAACGCCTTTCAGCAGAACTGCCTTGCTTCCGGAGTAAAGTGAGCCGAACCAGTGCATCTTAGCGCCTGTATGGTACAGGGGCGGGATACAGAGGAATACATCATCACGGGTCTGACCGTGGTGCTTCTGCTCCACCTTAGCGGAGTGCATAAGGCTCTCGTGGTTATGGAGGATAGCCTTCGGGAAGCCTGTAGTACCAGATGAGAAGTAGATAGCAGCATCGTCCTGGTCAGTGAGGGTGATATCAGGGCGCTGGCTGGAGCAGTTAGCAACATTGCTGTCGTAATGCTCAGCGAAAGTGGGGCATCCCTCGCCCACATAGAAAAGCAGGCGGTTCTTGCTTATCTCCTCAGCTATCTCCTCAACTCTGCCGATAAACTCCGGGCCGAACATAAGTACATCTACCTCAGCCAGGTCAAGACAGTACTTTA
>CAMOEP010000352.1 GCA_946612185.1 uncultured Ruminococcus sp. | reverse complement strand
GGCGCATGGCTTTCTACGGAAACCGGTAGTTTTCCATTGTATATCAGAAAATGCTCCACAAAAATAAATTCTGTTGCCCTGGGTTACGGGCGGATTAATCTTGATTAAGGCTATGTTGTACAATTAGACAAAATGTGCGGCAGAAAGTTTGTATATTAAGCATCTTGAAATAAATTGCATAATTGTGTATTATTATATTAACGGCGAATACGGTTCACCCTCTCAAAATCTTTCCGTATTCGGAGCTGCTCAGGGCGGGCAGCGAAATTACATTTCCCAGAAAGAGGTATCTACAATGAAAAAAGTTATTTCTGCAATCCTTCTTTCCGCTATGATCTGCGGCACATTAGTTTCCTGCGGCGGCGGTGCATCTTCTTCCGAGGCTCAGCCGGCAACTGAGGCTGCTACAGAAGCGGCTACTGAGGCTGAGGCAACAACCGGGGCTGAAACAACCGAGGCAGACTCCACCGAGGCTGAGGACGTTCCTGTTGCTATTGCTGACGATGTTGAGTTCGAGGACGCTGTAGCTGCACAGGACGGCGATGCTTACCTTGCTATCGTTGACGGTCAGTGGTATGTTCAGTACTGGGGCAAGGATTCTGACCTGCTCACATACGATGCAGGCGTTGTTCCGATAACCGGCAACGGCGACTATACCGTAAGCGTTAATGCTGATACAAACGGCTTCCGCTATGATGTTACAGGCGATGCTAACGGCGAGTATGTTCCCTCCGGTCTGGAATTCATGTCAGTTATGATAAAGGACGGCGAGGAGAAGTTCCCCGGCGCTGTCATCACTATCAACTCTATCACTATCGACGGCAAAGAAGTTCCCATGAGTGCAAAGAACTACACTTCTTCTGATGATGCTATCGAGACAAGAAGCAACATCTACAATAAGTACGTTACAAAGCCCTCCGGCGATGCAAGAACTCCTGATGGCAACCTGTTCGACGAAAAGGGCAACGAGATCGGTCCTGTTTCTGAGTATTCACCCCAGATCATTGACCCTGCCGCATTCAACAACGGCTGGACAAAGGTCGAGGTAAACTTCACAGTTTCCGGCATTGGCGAAGGTGGCGCAGAGAGCGCTGAGGAAACATCTGCTGCTGAGTAATTGACAAAAAATATAACGCCTGCTGGTATTATTTACCGGCAGGCGATTTTTTGCCTAAAAAAGAGTACCGGCAAAAAACCGGTACTCCTGTATTTTTATTTCAGACCACGCTTCTGCATATCTCTATGGAATTTAGCGTCGATCTTCTCCTGCTTCTTCTTAGCCTTCAGCTCAGCCTTGGACATGGGCATTGATGTGAGGGCGCTTTCAGAGGAAGGTGAAGTTCTTCTTCTGGGGGCAGGGCGTGAAGTCTGCTCAGTGGGGCGGTACTCCTCGTATGTAGGTGTGGAGCGCTGTATCTCCTCTGCACGCTTCTTTATGGAATTATCACCCAGTTCGGACAGAACGTCCTCGACGGAGTTATGCACCTTAGTGCGTGTGTGGAGTCCCTGTGTCTCGGTCAGTGACTCGTCCTTATGCTCCTTTGATTCGGAGATAGCGGATATGAACGCCTGGGCAGTTGAGCGGTTATGCTGGTGAGTTGCTATCTGGGAGATATTTGCCTTAACAGGCTCATTTGCAGCCCTTGCAGCGAATGCAGCAGCTATCTTCTGACCAGGAGTCATTCTTCCGTCAGGAACATTTATGGTCAGGTCAGTAGGCGGAAGTGTCTGACCTGCGTAGGGAATGAAAACGGGCTGTCCTGTCGGGTCGTGACCCAGCAGCTTCATCTGTGAATAGGTATAGACAGGGCGGTTGGAATTGTCATAGCCGATGAACTGGGGAACGGAAACGATCTTCTTTTCCTTATCCTCGTTGGCTTTGATGCGTTCGAGCAGTTCGTCAACAGCCTTGATACCGTCGGTATTCATATCCCTTGCAAAAACGTTTCTCTGGGTGTTGAGCAGGGTATCCAGTTTGGATATAAGCTCATCAAGAATCTCATTGTATCCCATATTATCTTTCCTCTCCTATTTTATATCAGTATTTGAACTGTCCGTTGCCCACGAATTCGCATACAAGTGAATCCGGGGTAACATCTTTCTTATGCAGGGGCGTAAGCGATTCAAGCACCTTTGTTACGTCCTGGAGTTCCGGGCAGTCCTCCATTTCACGAAGCTGCCAGAGCAGGTCGTTTCTGTAAAGGCTCAGCTCATAGCTCATGAATGTATTAATGTCAAAGTCGGAACGGTGCTTGTAGGGCATTATGTATTTATTTTCGCCTGCCTCGACGCTTGGGAACATTTTCAGTGTCTCCGCCAGTGAGCGCTTGCGGAAGCTGCTGTCTCTTATCATACGGCGCAGCAGTCTTACCTTTGAGGGGTGGAGTATGATATCATCGCAGGTAACTCTTGTGCGGACGCTGACGTAAAGCTTGCAAAGGCGCTCGTCAGGAACGGTGATAACATCCGGGTTCAGGGCATGGATACCCTCGAATATTACCAGCTCACCCTCTTTTCTTTTGAGGAAGTTCCCGGAATGTTCACGGTTAGACTCGGCAAAATTGTATCGTGGTATCTCCACCTCACGACATTCGCTTATAGCGGCTATCTGTTCGTTGAGGAGGTCGGAATCCACACGCAGGGGCGACTCCAGATCCATTTTACCCTCGGCGGCAAGGGCTTTTTCCTCGGCGGAAAGAGGGGAGAAGTAGTTATCCATAGATATAGTATGACATTCGCAGCCTGATTCGTCCAGTATCTTCTCTATCATAAGTGCGGTAGTGGTCTTGCCCGAACCTGATGGACCGGAAAGGAGTATAACAGGGCGTGTGCTGCGGTTTTCTATAATTGAATCAGCTATTTTCCGAAGCTGAAATTGGTATTCGCTGTTGACCTGCTGAACGAATCCAGCCGGGTCTGACTCTACAGCCTGATTGATTCGTGTAACTTCAATATTCATGGTGTATCTCCGTGCGATATATATTTGGGCAACACCGCACAAAGACCGCCTGACGGCTTTGCGGCACATCTGCTTGCATAT
>CAMOEP010000351.1 GCA_946612185.1 uncultured Ruminococcus sp. | reverse complement strand
GCCGATTTTTACCGGCACTGTCTTCCTAAAATCCATAGGTCGAAAATTTATGTCTGCTTCTTTCCCGGCAGTCTCTTTGCCGTCCACATTTCTACGACAGCCGGCAGTTTTCTTGTATGGCGGAAAATGTATCATGGAAAGTAAATGCTGTTGCCTTAATTGTGGAAGCTTTCACGGTATTCCTCCGGCGATACTCCGGTAAGTTCTGTGAACTGTCTGCGGAAGTAGGAGATACTGTGATAACCGAGCATTTCAGCGATGAACTGGACTGATTCGCTGGTATACCGCAGCATATTTGAAGCGTTGGTAATGCGGCTGTGGATAATATCCTGCCGGACGGTCGTTCCGAACAGGGCAGAGTACAGGTGCATGAACCGAGAAGCGCTCATACCTGCTTCGGCAGCCATTTGTTCGATTCGCCATTCTCTGCCGGGGAAGCGTAGGATATTCTCCCGTATCCATGAGAATTTAAGGTAATGAGGAGCGTACTCCTTGTCGCTGAGGATACTCATATTCTCGCTCATATCCTCCTTTTCTGTCAGTTCGCTGAGTTTATACAGAAGAATCTGGAAATTCAGGTCGGCGTACTGCTGGCGGAACTGGCTCTGGCTGTACCAGGCGATACAGATATTCTTTTGTATATCCGAAGCAGGGCGGATATTTGACACGGCGACCGGGCGGTTCAGTGGGATATCAAGCTTCTGCATAAGTTCCTGTTCGGCGCTGTCCGGTTGGAAATGCAGCCAGTCGTTGCGGAACTCACGGGTATCGGTGTAGTAATACTGCGGAAAATCGCCGGTATAGACTATGAAAGAATTCTGGGAGATGCTGATCTCCTTGCCTTCGATGCGGAAAATTGCCGGTGATTTTATCAGCAGCATCAGCCAGTCACCGCTTCCGTCCGGTCTGTTGACGAGGAAGTTTTCACCCGTATGAAAATGGTCGTGCCCGATAGCATCAAGTCTCATTCTGCTCACCTCTTTACTACATATTACACCACTTTGCTGCAAAAAGTCAATAGCATCTGATAAAATACTCAGGGCAACACCGTGCAAGCTGCGTCAGCTTGACCACATATCACGTTGACGCTCGTTAACTCGCTTACTTTTTTAGAAACGGTGCTTTGTACGTCGCTTACCCATATTTGTACTGGTGCATAGTTCTATTCGGGTAAAACTGTAAACTTGCTGTTATACAGTTTTCCGGAGAACATTGTACCAGTACAGATAAGGTTGAGCGCAAGCTGAGCCAGCTTGACCGCCCTCACGTTGACGCTCGTTAACTCGCTTACTCTTTTAGAAACAGTACTTTGTTCGTCGCTCACCCATATTTGTACTGGTGCATAGTTCTCCGGGAAAACTGTAAAACATAAGCTTTACTGAATTTCCCGAATAGAACTTTGTACCATTGCAAATTCGGTTGAGCGACGACAAAATGTGCGTTTCTGTCAAAGTAAGCGAGCGTAAGCAAGCGGCAACGTGAGAAGCGGTCAAGCTGGCACAGCTTGAAAAAACTGCTGAAATACAGCAGGATATTTTTTGACATATTCATACTAATATGATAAAATAATGTTACCTACAAAAACATAGGAAGGGATTTTGAAAAATATGGGCAAATCACACATAAAAAGTATGGCGGCAGTCCTCTCAGCGACAGTGCTTTTGCAGAATTTTACCTCAGTTCCGTTTTCAGGTAATATTTCAGCAGCGGACGAAATTTCTTACCTGTACGGCGATATGAACGGAAACGGCAGGCTTGACACTTTTGACCTGATACTTCTCCGTGAAGCCAGCGCAGACAGTACCCAGCTTGATGAGGTGACGAAAGTCATTTCCGACCTTGACGCTGACGGCAAGACCAGCGAAAGTGACCTGGTTCTGCTTCAGGATTACCTTTTAGGCAAAGGTGGAAAGTTCCCGGCTGGCGTGCGTTATGTGCCGACACTGGAAATTCCCTACAACGGTCAGAAAACGCTTTCCGGCGGCAGAAAAATAGAGAAGCTTGACCGTGGAACGTATGCAGTAAGCACAGGCAAAGAGGTTTTCGTAAGCTGGAGACTTATGGCGCAGGACGAGCCTGACATCGGCTTCAATATCTACCGAACCACCGGCGGAGTTACCACCAAACTCAATGGCGAAGTACTTACCGGCGGAACGAATTTCACCGACAAGACCGCCGACCTGACAAAGGACAACACCTACTATGTTACAACTGTCTACAACGGCGTTGAAACGCCCACAGACGGCGATTATACCCTGAAAGCCAATGCACCCGCAGGCGCAGAAGTGATACCGATCCAGCCAGGCGGAACGATCCACTTTGTCTGGGTGGGTGATTTCAACGGTGATGGCAAGTACGACTATTTGGTTGACCGTCCCAACGACGACCACCAGAAGCTTGAAGCTTACCTGAATGACGGAACGTACCTCTGGACTATGGATATGGGCTACAACAGCGAGAACAAGTACCAGATAGAGCCGGGCGCATCTGCCCTTGACCTGGGAATGTGGGACGGCGCAACGGTCTATGACATCGACATGGACGGCTATGCGGAAGTAATGGTTCGTATCGCTGACGGGGTAACTTTCGGTGACGGCAAGACGTTCACACATAAGAATCATGCGAATTATCAGGAGATAGCAGTCCTTGACGGTATGACCGGTTCGCTGAAGGCATCTGCACCCGTTCCCAATGACTGGCTGGACGCAGGCCCAATGGCGTGCATGATGGAGATAGGCTACCTGGACGGCGAAACTCCCAGTCTGCTTTGCTGGTTGAAAAACCGCAACGACGACAAGTCATTCAATAGTATCCACGTCGCATATGGCTACGGCGGAGGAAGCGAGTTCAAGCAGCAGTGGAAAGCTGGTGCATATGGTGCAGAAGCGCATCAGTTCCGTGTTGAGGACGTTGACTTCGACGGAAGGGACGAGTTGCTGCACATTGGCTATGCACTCAACAGCGACGGCACTCTCCGCTACACAATGCCGGACGTTATCCACGGCGACCGCTACCACATCGCACCGTTCTCAAACGCTGACA
>CAMOEP010000350.1 GCA_946612185.1 uncultured Ruminococcus sp. | reverse complement strand
TCAGTTGTTGCCATTATTCCTCGCCTCCTTCTGTCTTAGGGAATACGCCTTCCTCTACGTCCTTGTAAACGCCGAGAGGATAGTAAGGGATCATTTCGTCCTGGAGTCTCTTGATAGCGTCAAGAGGAGTAAGTCCCCAGTTTGTAGGACAAGTTGAGAGGACCTCAACGATAGAGAAGCCTCTGCCTGCCTTCTGGTTCTCGAAAGCCTTTCTGATAGCCTTCTTAGCCTCACGGATATGAGGAA
The DNA here is from genome assembly GCA_946612185.1 of uncultured Ruminococcus sp. Classification (GTDB taxonomy): domain Bacteria; phylum Bacillota; class Clostridia; order Oscillospirales; family Ruminococcaceae; genus Ruminococcus. The sequence continues at coordinate 2,810 of CAMOEP010000350.1, read as the reverse complement.
CGCTGTCAACAGCAACACGCTGAGCAAGAGCTGTACCTGTGAGCTGTGAGAGCATCTCGCATACCTTTACAGGGTAGCCTGCAAGCTCAGGGCTTCTTCCGAAAGGAGTAGTCTGAGTTACCTGGCCTGGGAGAGTTGTAGGAGCCATCTGTCCGCCTGTCATACCGTAGATGGTATTGTTGATGAAGATAACAACTATATTCTCGCCTCTTGTAGCAACGTGAACTGTCTCGGCAGTACCGATAGCAGCAAGGTCGCCGTCGCCCTGGTATGTGAATACGAATTTATCGGGATTTGTACGCTTAACGCCTGTAGCAACAGCAGGAGCACGTCCGTGAGCAGCCTCGATCATATCACAGTTGAAGTAATCGTAAGCCATAACGGAGCATCCAACAGGACATACACCGACTGTATCGCCCTCGATACCCATTTCATCGATAACTTCGCAGAGTATTCTGTGAACGATACCGTGAGTACATCCGGGGCAGTAATGAGTAGGAACGTCGATAAGCGACTTTGGTCTTTCAAATACAACAGCCATTACTTAGCACCTCCGAGTTTTTTGATCTCCTCAAGCACCTCAACAGGTGTTGGGATAACGCCGCCTGTTCTTCCGTAGAAGTGAACGGGCTTAGAGCAGTTGATAGCCAGCTTGATATCGTCTACCATCTGTCCCATAGACATTTCTACGCTGAGGAGGCACTTAGCGTTCTTAGCAGCCTCATTGATCTCCTTAACAGGGAAAGGCCAGAGGGTCTTAGGTCTGAAGAGACCTGCCTTGATGCCCAGTTCTCTTGCAGAGTTTACAGCAGACTTTACGACTCTTGCAGTAGCGCCGAATGCACAGAGAAGGATATCGCAGTCCTCAGTGAGGTAAAGCTCAGCCTCTGTCTCGGTTTCCTTGATGATGTCGTACTTCTTGAATCTGTCAACGATGGACTTTTCGAGCTCATCCGGCTTGAGGTAGAGTGAGTTGATGATGTGGTGCTCTCTCTTGTTCTTGTGGCCGTTTGCAGCCCAGCCGCTCTTATCGTAAGCATCGGGGTTGATCTCAGGGAAAGTAACAGGCTCCATCATCTGACCGAGAAGACCGTCAGCGAGGATCATTGCAGGCATACGGTACTTGTCAGCACGGTCGAAAGCCTTAACAACGTAGTCAACCATTTCCTGAACGGAAGCAGGAGCATAAACCAGAAGCTGGAAATCGCCGTGACCGAGAGCCTTTGTAGCCTGCCAGTAGTCAGCCTGTGATGGCTGGATACCGCCGAGACCCGGGCCGCCTCTTTCAACGTTGATGATAACAGCAGGAAGGTCTGAACCTGCGATATATGATACACCTTCGCTCTTGAGAGAGATTCCGGGTGATGATGATGAAGTCATAGCTCTGACGCCTGTTGAAGCAGCGCCGAGAACCATATTGATAGCAGCGATCTCAGACTCAGCCTGAAGGAATACGCCGCCTGCCTTATGCATACGCTTAGCCATGTAAGCAGCAAGTTCTGTCTGAGGAGTGATGGGGTATCCGAAGAAGCACTTACAGCCTGCTCTGATAGCAGCCTCAGCGAGAGCTTCGTTACCCTTCATAAGATTTCTTTCCAAAGCTAAACAGCTCCTTTCAAATTCGGATAATTATTTTTCGATAACGATAGCGCAGTCAGGGCACATAGTAGCGCACATAGCGCAGCTTATGCAAGCGTCCTGATCGGTACATTCAGCGTAGAAGTAACCCTTCTTGTTACGCTTCTCCTTCTGGAGTGCCACGATTTTCTTAGGACAGGCAGCTGTACACAGACCGCAGCCCTTGCAGCGCTCGGTAATAACTGTCATCTTAGCCATTCACTCATCGCTCCTTTCAGTTTAATTCGTAATGCGTAATGCATAATTCGTAATTAGCGGTGTCCCTGTCGGGACGGATCAGAATTATCGTTTATCCGGATCAGTAAGCGCAGGCGAACATCGGAATTACGCATTACGCATTACGAATTACGCATTGGTTATCACCGTTCCCAGATAGGCTTTACGCAGATATTGGCAGAGAACTTATCGGCTGCATCAGTAGTGTCTGCGATATCCTCGGGGTAGACGGTATACATAACGGGGAGACCCGTTTTCTGTGAAGTTTCCTCGGCAAATTTACGTGAACCGTCCACTATTTCAAGTGTGGTCTCGTTTCCGAGGTTGGTATTATTGATAATAGCAGTATGCTTCATACGGGCAGCTGCTTCTATCTCATACATAAGCGCTGTGACCTCATCGGAAGTTGTTGTGAGGGTGCGGCGCTGATTTATAACATAGACCATATCAATATCGTCGCTGAACTGTTCAAGCTCCTCGGCGTATCTTCCGAGAGCGACAGCGCCTGCATCGTCGCCGCCCACATCGATGATAAGGCAGTCTTCATTCATAGCGAGCTGCACCACATCGAACTGTATAGACGGGATATCAAGGTTGCTGTTGGCGAAATCGGGAGCTATGAGCTTTATCCCTTTCTCCTCGAACATATCCCTGAAATCGGCGGTACGGAAATAGGGGTTGACGATATCGAGATCGACGATAGCGGCTGACTTGCCTTCAGCAGCGGCTTTTACAGCCAGATTTACAGCAAAGGTAGTTTTACCGCTTCCGTAGTGGCCTGTTACTATGGTAATTTTTTTCATATTATCATTCCTTTGGTATGGGGAGATTGATATTCAGAATCTCAACCTATATTATAACACGTATTTCAGATAAATGCAAGGGGGAATTTATGAAAAAACAGGGCAACAGCGTTTACTTTTTTGGGGCGATTCATAATTCTTGTAAACCATCCG
>CAMOEP010000349.1 GCA_946612185.1 uncultured Ruminococcus sp. | reverse complement strand
CGGTGGCGTTCCAAATGAATTAAGGCGGCGGGTGGCATTCATGCGGAATGTGTTCCCGGAAGCCCGTCCCTGACACTACTACTATTATACCACTCCTGAAAAATTTTGCAAGTGGGCTGAGAGAAAGTTTTTCAACATTCTGTTGAATGAACTGTTTGAACATACACTCAACAGCACCTTATGTTGAAAATGTGGAAAAGCCTGTTGAAAAACCTATCAGCGCAAAAGAATTTTCCACAGCAGATATTGTAAAATAATTTTTATTCACATACAAATGAATATTATCCTGCCGCAAATTATACTATCTGTTACATTTATGTCGGTTTACAGTGAAAGTATGATCCCGGCAGTCAAGAAAGGAACAATAATCATGGCAAAGAAAAAAGCTGGCAGTTATGCTATCCCGTACCTTATCACTATATTCCTGGGACTTCTCATTGTGGGAGGTGCAGCGTACTTCATCTACAACTACCTGGGCTACGGCAAGCCGAAGGAACTGACTACCCCTACCCCAAGAAACGTGCAGATCACCACCTATGACGATAACCATACCATTCTTTTCGTGCTGGAAGAACCGGATACAAAGTCACCCTATTCCTTCATGCTTATGAGGTCTATCCCCAAGGACAAGAAACTCCTTTTTATCGGCATTCCCACCAATACTATCGCCGTTGTGGACGGTCAGCAGAGCAGTATACAGGGCGCTTATGAAACAGGCGGAATGACCTCTGCACTGGCGTTTACAGAGCAGGTGTTCGGCGTTACTGTTGACAGATACATGAAGCTGCAATCCGATTCCCTTATCAAGATATGCGACATCTTCGGCGGCGTTACCTACGCTGTTCCGGCTGATACAGTAGGATTCAACAGCGACGGCAGCGAGCAGTACCTTAACGCTGAACAGATAGAAAAGCTGGCTACCTATCCTATGTACCCCGACGGCGAGATCCAGCGTGCCTATACCATCAGTTCAATCACAGCGCATATGATAAACCAGACAGACGGTATGCGTATCGCTGACAACTTCGACAACAGCTTCAGCACCGTTATCAATATGACCGAATCAAACATAACTGCCGTTGACTACAGAGAGCATAAAGTGGCTATAAAGAATATGTTCGAGCGTGGATCATCTATCGCATCATTCCTCGTTATGGACGGTACTGATTCATACGGCGATTTTATCCCCAGCCAGAGCTTTATCAATAATGTTGTGGATACCTACTTCAATCAGGAGAGTAAATAAATGAACAATATTTTCGATTCCCATGCTCACTACGCTGACAATGACTTTGGAAAAGTCAGGGACGAGCTTCTAAAGCAGCTTCCCGGTAAGGGCGTTAAGTACGTCATGCTTGCCTCCACTAATGTAACTGATACTGTCAAGAACCTTGACCTTGCAAGGAAATACAGCTATATGTGGTCATCTGTGGGCATTCACCCAAGCGATTCAGAGACAACCCCTGCCGATTATCTTGATCTTCTCCGTGAAACTGCTGCCGACCCGAAAGTAAGGGCAGTAGGTGAGATAGGTCTTGACTACCACTATGAGGATTTCTCAAAGGAAATACAGATGAAGTTCTTCACCCAGCAGCTTGAACTGGCAAAGGAACTGGGCAAGCCGGTCATCATTCACAGCCGTGATGCCTGCGAGGACACTATGGAAATCCTGCACAGATACCGTCCGGAGGGCGTTATGCACTGTTTTTCCTACTCCGCCGAGATCGCAAAGGAGATAGTGAAAATGGGTATGTATGTGGGTTTCACCGGCGTGGTCACATTCAAGAATGCCAACAAGACAATAAAGGCAGTTGAGGCTGTTCCCATGGACAGGCTGCTGCTTGAGACTGACTGCCCCTATATGGCTCCTGAGCCATTCCGTGGAAAGAAAAGCGACAGCTCCATGATAGCCTATACTGCCGCAAAGATCGCTGAGATCAAGGGCTTGACCACTCAGGAAGTTCTCGACATAACCTGCGAAAACGCAGAAAGATTCTACGGTATCAGGAAGTGAAAACCGCAATGTACTACTGCTGCGGAATAACAGAAAAAGGTGTCATGCCCCATAATGAGGACGCTCTGCTCATAGGACGGAGAATTTTCGATATGGGCGCTGATGAGCAGACTATCACAGGGGCATTCACTGCGGCAGTTTCAGACGGAGTGTCCGGCGAGAATTCCGGCGAAGTCGCTTCAAAGATGTGCCTGGAAAAACTGAAAGATGCTGACGTTTCTGAGCCGGGCATCATCGGGGAAAATATCCTTGCTATCCACCGACAGATCAGGGATCACAGCCGTGAGAGCGAGGAAGACAGGAATATGCAGACTACCCTCTGCGGAGTCCGCATAGATGACAGCGGCTCGGTCACTGCCTTCAATGTGGGCGATTCACGGCTTTACAGCTACCAGTGCGGCAGACTGCGGCAGATCTCCAGAGATCAGTCACTGGTGCAGATGCTTATTGAAAGAGGCTCTATTACCGCATCACAGAGCAAGACACATATCCGCCGGAACATTATATTTCCCGTTATCGGAAGCAATTCCGCTGACCCGAAAGTGGACGTATCGGTAATGTCTCAGCCTATGGAGTGCGGAGATATGCTGCTGCTGTGTACAGACGGGCTTTCCGACCATGTACCGGCTATGGACATTCAGGAAATACTGGAGCTTCCAAAGCCGCTTCCGGAAAGGCTTTCCATTCTGGTGAAAACGGCACTGGAGCGCCATAGTAACGATAATATATCCATAATCGCCATACTCTGCCAGGAGAAGGACATAGGATAAAGGCAACACCGCACAAGCGCAATTCAGGCTCGTGCGGTGTGTTTTTTTACAGATATTGCCTCATCTGCTGGGAAAGGCGTTCCTCGGCGGAGATAAGGCGCTTGGTGATGTCCTTGGAGCGCTCGTCGGCAGCCTTGTACTGGTTCAGATAACGGCTCAGGGACTTCACACCCATGTTGCAGCCGTCTATCATCAGTTCAGCAATAGTGCCGTCAGATTCGTCCAGTTTCAGCTTCACGTTGGTTTTCAGCCACGACATACCCTGAACCGCAG
>CAMOEP010000348.1 GCA_946612185.1 uncultured Ruminococcus sp. | reverse complement strand
GCCGAAAAATCTGACTGCGTATCTGCGCCGCAATCTCTGTGCGGTGTTGCCTTATCTGTATACATTTCACGGGCGCAGCAGAGGTCGCTTGCGTCGAGCCTTTCGTCATTGCACAGGTCGCCGGCACGCCAGTTCGCCAGATGCGTTTCCGGAACGCTAAGCAGCCACTTCTGCAAAATGAGCAGGTCGGACACATTAAAGTCGCCGTCGCCATTAACGTCCCCCGGCACGAAAACGTCCTCCGCCCAGCCGTGGTCGGGATATGACTCATTCTGCGGAGTGTCACCGCTTTCGTGGAATGGGGTTATCTTCGCATAGTCCACCTCAAAAACCTCCGTGTCGAAGTCCGGCGAACCCGCCCAATACCGTGGAAACCACAGTCCCAGCCAGAACCGCCCTGCGTTGGTGGGGATATACTCATAGGACGTGTACAGAAGCTCGCCGTCGAAGTAGTAGTCCACTCTGGGAACTTCGCTGTCGCTGCCGGTGTGCCAGTCGAAGCGGTAGGTGTGGAACTCCCCGTCCGTCTGCACGCCGCACATGGGCGAACCGGTCTTATGCTCGTCGTCGCCCTCCCCCACCCAGGTGGTGCAGAGAACGTGGTCAAGGCTCGGCTCGTCCTGGGCGTTGCGTCCGGGGAACTCTATGTCAATTTCGTGGTTGATAACTTTCAGGTCGTCGCCGCTGTAGTCCTCCTCATACTCGAAAGTCCACATCGCAGAACAGCAGCCAAGTTCCGGGGCAATTTTCGCCCGTATCTCATAGCTTCCAGAGCCGAAATAGTCCTTTGTGGCGATCGCCGCACCGCAGCGCTTTCCGTCCTCACGGAGAGAGCCGTCCCGGTTGATTCCCGGAATATCGCCGGTATATAGGTCGCCGTGACCGGTGAGCCGGAGACTGCCGCCGCTGACGGAAACGTTGTCCGCCACCACGCCGCCGTTGTAGTCCACCTGTTTGCCGTCAACGGTTATCTTGCCGCCCCAGTTTTTCTGAGCGATGAGCCAGCGGTCGGTGTCCAGGTGCGAGCCGGAGAAGTCGTCGAAGAAAACCTCCGTATCTTCCGCAAATACAGCAGTTTCCGGGAGTGCCGCAGTCATGAGCGGGCAAACAAGTAATAATGCTGAAAACCGCCTGATACCCTTCATTCCTGCACCTCGAATTCTCCGCCGTCGCCCCATTGCCACTTGCCATTCACGCCGCACTCAGCCGCACCGAATGCGAACTGATACTTAGCGATACCCATGTCATTATTCTGCAAGCTATTGCCGCTTTTACGAATTTTCATGGTAATTTTTCCGCCGCTGAGGACGATGTTCACCGCATAGGTATGCACATTCCCGGCGAACATAGCCCCGGCGAGTTTGAGGGTATGCTCCGGGGAGTGGACGAGTTCCATGTGAAGCCCGAGCTGAGCCAGCTCGACCGCCCCCACGTTGTCGCTCGCTTGCTCGCTTACTTTTTTAGAAACGGTGCTTTGTACGTCGCTCAACCTTATTCTGCTTGGTACAAAGTTCTCCGGTAGAACAAAAAAAGGCAAATTCCAAGAGAATCTGGCTTGGACAGCCTGCCATTCGTTCATAAAAAGACCTCCTTTGAAATTGATGTGCCGCAAAAATCTGTCACAATAATTATACCACATAAATATCAACATTTCAAGCCGAGCTGAGCCAGCTTGACCGCCGAGCTGAGCCAGCTCGACCGCCCCCACGTTGTCGCTTGCTTACGCTCGCTTACTTTGGTAGAACATCACATTTTGTCGTCGCTCAACCCGCTTTTCAATGGTACAGAGTTCTATTTGAGAAAAACTGTAAAGCTGTTGTTTTACAGTTCTACCGGAGAACTATGTACCAGGAAGAATAACGTTGAGCGACGGCAAAAGTACCGTTTCTATTATGTAAGCGAGTTAACGAGCGACAACGTGATATGCGGTCAAGCTGGCTCAGCTTGCAAGCTTGTATAAAATAGTAGGTATTATTAGGTATTATAAGGAAAGTTTCGGTACTTACTACCATTGAATGAACCGGGAAAGTATGGTATAATATGTAAAAAACTGAAAGGCACAAAATGAAACGAATCATCACCACCAAAACCGCTTTTTGGCTATATAAAGCCGCTTTTCCAATTTACATTTTCTCTGCGCTCTACATAACCCTCATCGACAGAATACCAAAAAACCGCCGCACCCAACTCACCCCATTCTGGGAACTGCGCCGCCTTATCGAAACCGACCACACCCTCTACTGGCTTGGGCAAATATCCGGAAACCTGGTCATGCTCCTCCCTTTGGGCATAATGCTCCCCGTGATCTGCCGAAACCTCCGCTGCGGCTGGAAAGTCGTCCTCATCGGCTTTGCCTTCTCCCTGGCGATCGAACTTGTGCAGTACTTCACCGGCAGAGGTCTTTGTGAATTCGACGACGTTATGCACAATACCATAGGCACTTTCCTCGGCTACCTGATTTTCCCGAAATTCTGGGAAATTCTCACCGGAGAAAAGTTAGAAACCGTCCACATAGGGTGACTGTACGGATTTTCACGCATAATTTTGTCGGTGGCAAGTCAAAAATCCGCCGACGGGCTGTTGCCCTTAGATGCATCATAAAAACAAACGGGTCTTGCTCTTTTTCGGAGCAGACCCGCTTTTGTTATATAAATTTACTTGAATACATAGCGCAGGAAATTGTACATATGAGGGGTGACAGTATTTCCGCCGTGGTCGCCGTCGGGAATGACCTGCCAGAGGTGCTTTGCGCCATTGGCTTCAAGGGCTTCGTGGTAGGTCTGGGGGTACTGACCAACCGTTCCGTCAAAGGCGGCGGCTGATATGAGCAGCATCTTCGGAGCAACTGCCGGTTTGAATTCGCTTGGCTGCATACAGCCCAGATGCTCCATAAAATTATCCCTTGTGGCGAATATTCCGGGAGCGGGGCAGGCTGCGCCGATGTAGCCATACTTCTCCGAGCGGCTTACTCCGGTATAGAGTGCTTCACGTCCGCCCATTGAGAAGCCGGTAATTGCGGTATTCTCCCTGCCGGTCTTGACAGAATAGTTCTCCTCAAG
>CAMOEP010000347.1 GCA_946612185.1 uncultured Ruminococcus sp. | reverse complement strand
TGAAAGGAGTGATAGACCGTGAACGCATCTGCTGACATGAGCCGTGATGCCGAACTTGCAAAAAACGGCAATACTGAAGCGTTTGCAAGGCTTTATGCGCTGGTTTATGAGGATATGTACCATATAGCACTGTACAGCCTGAAAAATTCCCACGATGCCTGCGACGCTGTAAGTGAAGCAGTTCTGGACGCTTTCCGGCAGATAGCCACTCTCCGGGACGGAAAGGCTTTCCGTGGGTGGATAATGAAGATACTCTCCGCCAAGATCAAGCGGACGCAGAAGGAGTATTTCAACAGCTTTGACAGCATCGAAGAACAGGAGCAGGCGGAGGATTTCAGCTTCGAGAATACGGAACTGCGTGACGCTCTCAGCCGCCTTGAACCTGTATCACGGCTTATCCTCTCAATGACCGTTCTGGGAGGGTATACCAGCGAGGAAGTCTCGCAGGTATGCGGCTTGAAAGCCTCTGCCGTCAGGTCAAGACTTACAAGGGTAAAGAAACAGCTCAGGGCTGAACTCTTAGAAAGGGGTAAGAACTATGAATGAGGAAAAGGATATCAAGGATATACTGAATGAGGAAAAAGTTCCGGAGGAGATCTCCCCGGAGAATATAAAGACCATGCTTGACGAGCAGACTGCCGGTGATGCAAAGCGAAAAGGCATTTCCCAGACCGCTAAAATGGCTATTTCCAGCGCCGCCTGCCTGCTTATAATAGGCGGTGCGGTGGCTGCCGGTGCTATCGCAAACCCCGGCAGGAACGTTAAACCTGATGTGAATGAGCCGGCAGCAGCTACTACCGCTTCATCAGGTGAAACTACTACCACCGCTGCGGAGGAAACTACCGCTCCCGGAAGTGTCACCACCACCAGGACCGAAGTTACAAAGACCGACAATAAAGCAGAAAAGTCAACAAGCTACCTGACCGCCGCAAAGGATTATTCCGAGGTCTATGAGATCTTTTCCAAGTCATACGGAGAATATATGGACGACCTTTCCAGACAGCGCAAATACGGTGCGCTTCAGGAAAATGGTATAGAGTATACCGATGAAGATGCCGACTACGCTGCTCCGGAATCTTCGGCTGTAAACGGTGTCGGAGGTTCAACTGCTGCGGCAGATGCCCCTGGTTACTACGATACCTACAACCAGGAAGAAGGCGTTCTGGAAGCTGATATATGCAAGACAGACGGCAGGTTCATCTACTATATAACCAACGAGTATGTTCCCGATAAAACGACCTGCAAGCTTAACTACGCTGAGGTGGAGAACGGAAACTTTATAAATTCCGGTTCAATAGATATATTCCCTGAAATGCCGGAAAATGTGGAGTTATTACAATCAGCCATGAATATTGATGATATGTACCTCTACAACGGAATGGTCATCATAGTAGGAACGGCATATGGTGTCAATGAGGAGGTCGGCTATTCGCAGACAATGTCTTTCGTTACCGCATATACAGCAGGTGAGTCGCCAGAGTATATCGGAACTTACTTCCAGGACGGCTGGTACTCCGATGTACGCATTGCCCCGGACGGTTATATGTACCTGTGTACCGCTCATACCTCCGACTACTTCGGCAGCATAGAAGAAGACGAGAATATCGACCACTATATCCCGCACTGCGGCAATGACAGCGTGAAATGCCTGTCGGCTGAGGACATCTTCATGCCTGATGACCCGGCACAGGGCTATGGCTTCATCAATTACACCGTTATCGGAAGTATCGACCTGAATAACGGCTATGTGGAAAACGTCCAGACAAAGGCGCTGGCAGGTTTTTCCGGTAATATATATATGAGCCAGGATAATATCTACCTTGCCCAGGGCTATGACAAAACAACTGTTACAAGAGTTGCTGTAAGCGGCGGAAATATCGAACCTGCCTGCTCTGCTGCTGTAGAAGGGCATGTAAAAGACCAGTTCTCCATGAGCGAATATGACGGCTGCTTCCGTATCGCTACAACTGTCGAAGATTGGAACAATTACGGCATTGTGGGTGATGCTTTTGGTATTGACGAATATACCGCAGATAACTATGTATACGTTCTCGACCTTGACCTTACAGAACTGGGTCATATCCATGACTTCGGCAGGGACGAGACTATCAAGTCGGTGAATTTCCGTGGTGATATGGCTTACGTTGTTACCTATGAGCAGACCGATCCGCTTTTCGCTATAGACCTTTCCGACCCTTCGTCGCCGGAGATACTTGATGAACTGAAAATCAACGGCTACAGCACATATATGCAGAAGTGGAGCGATGACTTGCTTCTGGGATTCGGCGTAAATGCCGACGATAACGGCTTCGAGACTGGTATCAAGGTGACTATGTTCGATAACTCCGACCCCAACGACCTGAAAGCTGCCGCAACTTATACCCTTGACCGCAGCGATGACTGCTGGCTCTATTCCGATGGCGTATGGGACAGAAAGGCAGTCATGATAGCTCCCGAAAAGGAAATAGTCGGCTTCCCGATAAACTACAGCCGCAGTAACGATGATGGCTGGGAGTGTAATTACGAGTACGATTTCCTGCGCTATGATGAGCAGTCCCAGGAATTTGTTCCGGTCGGCGCTATAGATGGCGGCGATCAGAATGAGAGTTCTTCTTCATTCAATCGTGCAGTCTATGTGGGCGACTATGTTTACGTCCTCTCCGGAGAAACTTTCATTGCCGCTGACCTCGACACTATCACTCAGACCGATATCGCTTATTTTCCTGTTGGCTGAGGAGCAATTTTAGAACCTGTCCACATAGGGTGAATGTACGGATTTTCAGGCATAATTCGTAATTATATGCGTTCGCCTGCGCTCACGTTTTAATGATAAACTTTCCGCCATACAGGAAAGCTGCCGTCAGCCGTGGAAATGTGGACGACGAGGAGACTGCCGGGAAATAAGGGGACATAAAGGCAACACCGCACAAAGAGCGCCTGACGGCTTTGCGGTGTTGCCTAAATTTTCGCCCTATGGATTTTAGGAAGACAGTGCCGGTAAAAATCGGCAAAGGAGGGGAAAAAAAGGGTTCAGGAAAGGGGTTTCAAAGGGGAAAAACTAAGGGGAA
>CAMOEP010000346.1 GCA_946612185.1 uncultured Ruminococcus sp. | reverse complement strand
GCAAGCAGATGTGCCGCAAAGCCGTCAGGCGGTCTTTGTGCGGTGTTGCCTTAACATAGTCCTTTATCATGAACCGGTCAAACTCCTGTTTCAGTTTCTCAACATCTATGCCTTCACCGCCGGGGAATACTCTCATTCTGGCGGTATCCTCGATAATATCCGGATAAATATTCGGGAAAATGTGGAAACGCTCATACTCCGCCGGAGTTGTCACAAGCGTTATGCCTTTTTGGATAAGCTGCGCATAAAAGTCCGCATACTGCTCCGGCTTCATCATCCAGCCACGATACACCGCCCTGCACGGCTCGCTAACAGGCTGTGAAAGAACCAATTTCCCCTCATTGAACCACTTATCGTATGAAAATATAACAATATCGTATAAACCCGTGTCTACAGCACCGTTGTACTCAGACAGCAGGTCTTCGTCCACATTCCTGGCTGAAAAATAGCTGGACGGAAACAACAGCGTTTTCACCATAGTACCACTCCTTTTCCTTATTATACCACAACCTTTCAGCTTTTGCAATCGCAGATGAAAATTTACATACAAACTCTTGAATTTTGCAGAAATTTATGTTATAATTGTATAACGAGTTTGCTGAAAAGGAGTTTTAGTATGTTAGAGAAAAAAGCGGCAGTTCTTGGAAGTCCCTCGCCGGAAACTGCAAAAGTTCTTGACGGAGTGGAGGGACTTACCTGCATCGAGACTACTCCCGGAAATATCCCTGTTGATGCGGACTGTATCCTCATTCCCTTCGGCAGCGTGACTGAGGGGCTGGGCAAGCTGATAACCCAGGCGAAGGAGCAGTTTCTACCCATTGGTGTCATCACTGAGAATGCCTCAAATGATGAACTGGAGCATATCCTCGACCTGGGCGCTGACGATATTATCCCCCTCCCTCTCCCCGTCAGACTGGTCAGTCAGCGTATCACTTCACTTTGCAGTATAGCGTCATTTGCCGAGGGTGCAGTGGATTTCAGCCTCTTTGATAAGATAGCCGACTCAAACGGAGGGATCGGCTCGTTCATTATCCAGGAAAACGACTTCGCAAACATCTACCGGTTCGTGCTTCGTCTGCTGGAGAGACTGGACAAAAAGGCGCAGCTTCTCATATTCAACGTATGTTCTCGCTTTCAGGACTTCATCGAGCCTGAGATAGTCCACAACTTCTCCGGCGTAGTTCAGCGCTGTCTGCGACGTGGTGACATATCCTCCCTCCACGGCAGGCAGGTTTTCGTGATACTTATCGGCGCTGACTCTGCCGGTGGAAGCGCTGCCGCAAAGCGCCTTATTGACACATATTTCGCCCACTTCGACGACGATGCCTACGACATCGACTTCCAGATAAGGGAGATAAACCCCAAATCGGTATAAAATAGCCCCGGAAGCGGTTTCCTCAGCCGTTTCCGGGGTATTTTCGGTTATTTAAGGCAACATCGCACAAAGTCCGCCTGACGGCTTTGCGGCACATCTGCCCCTCATATTTTCCGGCATCTGCACCACAATCTCTGTGCGGTGTTGCCTTAACGGATAAACGTCCTCTCATCTCAAAAAATCACATAATCAACAGACAGGTTTTCCCAGTTATATTTATTACAAAAATGATGATACTATTTAAAAAGGAGTTGATAATTATGAATATCACACCTCAGTCCTACGGTGAAATGAGCCGGCAGGCTTCACCTCGCTCAAACGTCAGGTCTGACACGGCAATGGCGTTTGTTACCGGCGGAGCGATATGCGCTTTCGGGCAGCTTATCTACGCCTTTCTCACCGCCGCTACGGTGTCTGCTGACGACGCTAAGACCTGGACTTCGATAATTCTCGTTATACTCAGTGCGATCGCCACTGGTTTCGGCTGGTATCAGAAACTTGCCCGTCACGCCGGTGCAGGCACTCTCGTCCCAATAACCGGCTTCTCAAACGCCGTTTCCTCCTCTGCTATCGAAGCGAAATCCGAGGGATTTATACTCGGCGTAGGCGCTAAGATATTCACTATCGCCGGGCCAGTCATACTCTACGGCTGCGCTGCATCGGCGGTATACGGTCTGCTGCTCTGGATAGGGTCAAAAGTATAAAAAAATGCCCGGCTTACGATGCCGGGCTCACATGAAATTAAGAAAAATATGTGTAGAACAAAAGAAAGGAGACAACAAAACGAGTGTTAATAATCAAGATTATTTAACACTGTAGTTATTATACCGTATTTCTGACTTTTCGTCAAGCGAATTTGCGAATTTTGTATCCGTTTTGAAATATTTTGGCGTTTTAGCCAACTCTTATTTTTTGATTTTAAGCATTTTATACAAAAAGCCTGTCGGATTTTTTCCGCCCGAAATGTACCGTACCGGCAGGCTTTTCCGTCAAGTGATTAAACAAAATTTAAAGTTTGTTGTTGCTAACTTGTTAATTTTTAGACAATCTCCCCTGTTTTTTTCGATTTTCTTAAAAAGGTATTTACAAAACCGATATTATGTGATATAATATTTATTACGAAGTTATATGCGGCTCGTCACAGCCGCTCATAACCCCTGAAAAAATCTTTACAGGAGGTCATTCCAAATGGCAATCAAAAGAAAAATGAAAACCATGGACGGTAATAACGCCGCTGCTTGGGTATCTTATCCCTTCACTGACGTAGCTGCTATTTACCCCATCACTCCTTCCTCAGTTATGGCTGAGGTTACTGACAGCTGGTCGGCTAAGAACAAGAAGAACCTTTTCGGTCAGCCTGTTACCGTTGCTGAGATGCAGTCTGAGGCTGGTGCTGCTGGTACTGTTCACGGCTCACTTTCAGCTGGTGCGCTCACTACTACTTATACCGCTTCTCAGGGTCTTCTCCTGATGATCCCCAATATGTACAAGATCGCTGGCGAGCTTCTGCCTAACGTTATCCACGTTTCTGCACGCTGCGTTTCTTCTCACGCACTGAATATCTTCGGTGACCACTCCGATATCTATGCTTGCCGTCAGACTGGCTACGCTATGCTTTGCTCAGGCAGCGCTCAGGAAGTTATGGATCTCGGTGCTGTTGCTCACCTTTCTACTATCAAGGGCAGAGTTCCTTTCC
>CAMOEP010000345.1 GCA_946612185.1 uncultured Ruminococcus sp. | reverse complement strand
TATTTTCCACAAACTATATGCCTGAGCAGGAAAAGTATGCAAGATTTACTGCTTTCGAGAATGAACTCAATGATTTTATCTCCAAGGTAAAAGTCATCGACATCAAGTACAGCAGTTCTCTCGGAATGTGCCATGACGCTCAGACCCATGTCAATGAGTATATGGAAGACTTCTCTGCACTAGTTATGTACGAGGACGCTGATGCTGATGCACCTGTAAAGAAATCAGCATCAACCACTAAAAAGACCACTTCAACTAAAAAGAAAGCCGCATCAAAGGAGGATTGACCTATGTCGAATGTAAGGCAGATCTCTGTTTTCGTAGATAATAAGCCTAATCAGCTTACCGGAGTTATGAAACTGATAAAGGACAGCGGCATCAATATCCGTGCGCTGAGCCTTGCTGATACAAAGGATTTTGGTATCCTCCGTATCATTGTTAACGATACCGACAAGACCTGTGAGGTCCTGAAGGCTGCCGGTTATGCAGTTGCCGTTACTGAGGTAGTGGCTATCACTATCCCCGATTCTCCCGGTCAGCTCAGCCGTGTGCTGGATATTCTCGGCGGTGAGGGCGTAAACCTGGAGTACCTCTACGCTTTCCTGGGCAAGTCCGATAGGGCAGTATCATTCGTTATCCGTGTGGACGATAACAGTAACGCCGCTGCTGCACTTACCAAGGGCGGTATTATTCAGCTTACCGAAAATGATATATCGGAAATGTGAATAATCCACAAATGTTTGAATGATATTTAAACAAATTTTGAAAACGCTTGACAATCTTTTGGTTTGATTGTATAATTAATGTATAAGCAGTAGTGCCCGCTTGTCCCGTGGGTACAGGTTTAAGTTTATTTGAGGAGTGATTACAATGGGAATTCTCGATAAGATCAGTGACGTCTCAAGAGGCGCTTCTGATAAGGCAAAGAATATCTCTGAAGCAAATAACCTGAAGAGAAAGATCCTGTATGAGGAAGAGAGAATCGTTGAGATCTTTACTGACATCGGTAAGAAGTACTATAAGAATCCTAACGAGGATCCGGCTGCTCTGAAAGAGCTTTGCGACGATATCGACACAAGGCGCAGAAGGATCAAGAAGATGAAGTTCGAGCTGAACGGTATCAGAGGCTGCAAGGTTTGCCCTAAGTGCAATGCAGAGGTGAACGAAAAATTCCAGTTCTGCGGAAGATGTGGTGCAAGACTTCCTGATATTGAGGACGATGACTTCATGTCTTTAGAGCCGAATGATTACTACACAGAAAGCAGCAATCAGTTCTTCAATGCAGATTCTACACAGAACTTCTGATAAGACTTAATAAAAACAGGGCTGTTCTGATATTCTCGGAGCAGCCTGTTTCTTTGGAGGAAGTTTATGAAACGCATTGTACACATTTGTGAAACGGCGCTCCTTATCCTGACTGCGAACATCATACCCATATGGACTGAAACAGGGTTCGGGAAAATACCGCTTACTATCGCTACTTTACTCCTTTGCGGGTCGTACCTCTTTATTTTGGTAAAGGGCGATGGCATCAAAGTCAGCCAGCGTAAGCTGAAAGGACTTCACCGTGGCTGTTCACTGGTTAAAACAGGCGGTGTGGCTGCCGCAGCAGAGATACCGGTGCTTATATGGTTCTTCCTGGTGACTGAAACGGGTATCGCCGCAAAAATATTTGCAGTACTTCTGCCTGTACTCCTTATCGGTATAGTGATATTCTGCGGCAGTGTACGCATTGCTGCCAATTCAAGACAGATAAAACTCACCGACCATGTGCTTATGATGATGCTGTGGTGGTTCCCTGTGGTGAATATATTCCTGATACGGAGATTCTACCGGACTGCTAAGCGTGAATTCATTTTTGAGGCTGATAAGCTGGCTATGGATAATGTCCGTGAGGCAAATCAGATATGCAGGACAAAGTACCCGGTAATTATGGTTCACGGCATCTTCTTCCGTGACTGGCAGCTACTGAACTACTGGGGGCGTGTGCCGGCTTCCCTTAAAAAGAACGGTGCCTGCGTCTACTACGGCAACCAGCAGTCTGCACAGTCTGTGGCTGACAGCGCTAAAGAACTGAAAGGTGAGATCGAGAAAGTTCTCGCCGAGACTGGTGCGGAGAAAGTGAACATCATCGCCCACTCAAAAGGCGGTCTTGATTCACGCTATGCTATAAGCCGGTTGGGTATGGCTGACCGTGTGGCTACGCTTACCACGGTGAATACCCCGCACCGGGGCTGCGATATGGTGGACTTTCTCCTTGACAGGATACCCGGCGGAATTGTGGACTACATCGCTTCAAAGTACGAGAAGCTGTTTACTGTTCTGGGCGATACAAAGCCAAGTTTCCTGGAAGGTGTAAAAGACCTGAGCGCTGAACGTGCTAAAACTTATGACCAGGAAATGCCGGATATGCCGGGAGTTTCCTACAGAAGCATAATGACTGTGATGAACAGCCCGAAAGCTGCTGGTTTTCCGCTGAATGTGGGCTATCGGCTCATAAAGAAGCTCAATGGTGCCAATGACGGTCTTGTATGGGAAGGTTCAGCCTCCCACGGTGATTTTCGCCTTGTAAAGCATACCGGCAAACGGGGCATCAGCCACGGCGATGTTATCGACCTTATGCGTGAAAATATCGAGGGCTTCGATGTAAGGGAATTCTACGTCGGTATCCTCAAAGACCTGAAGGAACAGGGATTCTGAACCGGCGGTGTATCCTGCGGCAAATGTAATATATCGGCACTCCCAGTACAAACCACAATGCTGAGAATGGCAGACATATCTGCCCCAGAAGATTCAGCGGCATATTGGAATAATCCCACACCGCCCAGCCCATTATTAAATTATCAGCTATACCTGCCGCAAACTCTGTGCAGGTAATGATGAGACAGCCTGTGAAACAGCACCCCGGCAGAGTTACTTTTCGTACAAGGGTGATGCAGTTCATCAGCATCAGGATAATTCCGCCGCATAGTGCCATTGTCCAGTGAGTATAGCCCCGGCTGACTATCTCAATAAGGCTGTACATAAAAAATCCCATAAGGAAGGCAAAAATGTGCTGAGAAAACTTCATTCCGGCAC
>CAMOEP010000344.1 GCA_946612185.1 uncultured Ruminococcus sp. | reverse complement strand
GAAATGCCGATTTTTGTCGGGTTTAATTTGTTCCTCCCCCTTTTTCCCCTTGGGTGTCCCCCTTTGGCGGAACGTCCGTAAAACAGACAAATTTAGTAAAAGAAACGTGCGACTTAAATAATTCCCAAAAAGTAAATGCTGTTGCCGTGGGCAAGTAACCCACCAGACTTGAAATGTCCCCAAAAATATGATACAATATAAGTACAAAAAATTTTTGTTACTACCCCGTTTTTCAGAAAACGGCTCCGTATACTATTAACATGGGGGTGAACATCATGGATACAGACGCTCGTCAGATCCTCGCTCAGGTGGACAGGGCTAAAAAAGACAGCAGGGCTGCTGATGAACTTATTCAGGCTTATTTGCCGTTTATCCGGTCGGAAACGGCTAAGTTCCTGCACCGTGCGCCCGTTCAGGAAGACGATGAACTTAGTATCGCTATGTTCGCCTTCTATGAGGCTATTAAGGGTTACTCCCGCCTTCGTGGCGCTTTCCTGAAATACGCCGCTATGCAGATTCGCAGCCGCCTTATCGACTACTACCGCCGTGAAAAACGGAATATGGGTCAGATATCTCTTGACTCGTCCTCCCCCGACGAGGATTCACCAGAGCTTATCGACACTATCCGTGACGAACATGACCGCTTTGAGGAGTCCCATATCCGTCAGGCTACTCAACAGGAAATTGCGGAGCTTTCACAGCAAATGCAGGATTTCGGAGTTTCAATGCAGGACATCGCTGATAATTCCCCCAAACAGCGGCGTACACTTGCTGTCTGTCAGAAAGCTGTTCACTTCGCCCGGAACGACCCGGCGCTTCTGGAGGAATTCCTCCGCACAAAGCGTGTTCCGCTGGCAAGGCTCGCAGAGGGTGCTGGTGTTGACCGTAAACCCCTGGAGCGCCACCGCCGCTACCTTGTGGCAGTGCTGCTCATCTGCACTAACGGGTATGAAATACTGCGTGGTCATATCATGCAAGTGCTGAAAGGAGCTGATAGTCAATGAAATATCTGGTCATGGAATGTCACCAGGCTTACGCCGTTCTCATGGACGAGGATTCCCGCTTCGTGAACGCCGCTAACCTGAACTATACCGTCGGTCAGACTGTCACTGACCCCGTTCTTCTTGGCGATATGTCCCCCGACAGAAAGTCACTCATATCCCGTTCAGTCATGGTCAGAATAACCGCTGCCGCAGCCTGCCTTGCACTTGTGTGTATGGGCGGCTACGGCTACTACTCCCGCAATATCGCCACAAGTTCCGTGGTGGTGATATCCTCCGGTGCTGATATCGAAATGCACCTGAACAGCCGGGGCGAAGTCGTATCCCTGGAAAGCAATTCCCCAAGCGGTCAGGAAATAATCAGCAGATTTAACCAGACCCATAAACACGGCGGCACTCAGTCAGACGTTGCCAGCGCCCTGCTGGAATTCCAGCTTGAGGAGGGTATCATATCCTCAGGCGATACAGTAAGCGTATACACCCAGTCCGGCGACGAAAGCAAGATCGACGACCTTATCAATGACCTGGAAACTGATCTGCCAAAACTCAAAATAGACAATAAGAACACCGACAAGCGTGGCGGAAGTATACAGCCGGTAACTCCCCCCTCCCCGGAGATACGCTCCAATGAAACGCCTGTAACTACCTCAGTTCACTCAAAGCCCGCTGTCGATGCACCGGAAACAACTGTGTCCGCAGTTATCCAGAAGCCCGACCACCAGATAAAGACAGAAGCCGTCGCTCCTGAACCTCCCCTGCAGCAGACAACACCACCTCCCACAACTGAAGATGCTGCCCCTGAGCATACACGCCCTGAGCCGCCTCAGAGGTCAACCGAGAATCCACCTCCTCCACCGCCTCAGTCCCACGGTACACGCCCCGTGCAGGGTCATGAGGTAACGCCGGAAACCGGTACAGTAGCAGTACCGGTCGCTCCGGCAGAGACACATACCAAGCCTGCACAGCCGGAAGTTCCGGATATAGAAACACCCACCGAACTTCCGCCGGTTACTGCACCTGCATCACCGGAAGTGCAGCAGCAGACCCCCGATAAAAAAGTACACCCTACACCTAAACCCGAAGAACGCCTGCCCGAAATTGCCGAGCCTCCCCTTCCTGAAAACCCGGCTGGGCAGGAGTTCCCGGAATTGCAAGAGGCTGAAAACAGTGCCAAGCCCTTGCATGAACCTGAGAACCCTATGTGGAAAGATTCTGACACACTCTCATAACACACCATACATAGAAAAATACCCCTGTACGCTGCAAAGCGCTCAGGGGTATTTTACTTATTTGTGTAACTACGCCGGAATCTGATACAGAATACTCATCATCGGAAAATTCAAACCGCATGACCTGTCCGTGGAACTTTTTGTGCCTTGTCAATTGCCGAATTTCGGTATTCTCTTGATAACAGTCTCATAAATAACTACCGAAACTGCCGCACCTATGATGCCCTGTATGAGATTTCCGGGAATTCCAAGGACTGCAACTGATACCGAGCGGTATATGGCTATTTCATAGGCTGAGTAGCCGGCTGCCATGATGACCTCCGCAATAGCCGCTGCGCAAACTCTCGACGGAAGCGACGGGAATTTCCGGGAAAGTCCATTGTATATCGCCCAGGAAGCCGCAGCCATTGCGCCCTTTATTATCAGAGTTGCCGGGGCATATATTGCGTATCCGGAAACGATGTCCGCAAGGGCTGAACCGATTCCGGCGGCGGCTGCACCGTAAGTTCCGCCAAGTATCCAGCCTGCGCAGTTAACTATAGTGTCGCCCAGGTTTATGTATCCGTGAGGGCGTGGTATCTGAATAAGTGTCGCAACAGTCGTCAGCGCTGCCAGAACCGCTGCCAGCGTCAGAAACTTCGTGTTTCTCGTTTTCATATATATCACCTCTTAAATTGACTGCACATTCATTATAGCACTATTCCGAACATTTTTCAAGTCCCTAAGCAATACATTTTCCAGATTGCGGGATATAGGTCTGGTCTATCACCGGAAGAACTTCTCAGGAGCATTTGTATTAGGGCGTGTTGACACTATAATAATGCGCAGATTTTTGAGCAGAATTTCTAC
>CAMOEP010000343.1 GCA_946612185.1 uncultured Ruminococcus sp. | reverse complement strand
TGCAAGCAGATGTGCCACAAAGCCGTCAGGCGGTCTTTGTGCGGTGTTGCCTTAACGTTTTCCCAATGCCCAGAACGCCACAGCACTTGCTGCTGCCACATTCAGCGAATCCACGCCATGTCCCATAGGTATCTTTACGGTGTAGTCGCACTGGCTGATAGTCTCCTCTTTCAGACCCGTGCCCTCAGTACCCAGGACGACAGCGAGCCTTTCCGCATCACACAGCCGTTTATCGTCGATGCAAAGTGTGTCATGGCGCAGAGCCATAGCCGTGCAGACAAAGCCCAGATCTTGCAGGTAGGAGATATAGTCTTCAGCCGGCAGATAAGCCCAGGGGATCTGGAAAACTGTACCCATACTTACCCGGATAGTTCTCCTGAAATATGGGTCGCTGCACTTACGGGTGAGCAGCACTGCATCAAAGCTGAGTGCAGCAGCGCTCCGGAAGATCGCTCCCACGTTGGTCTGGTTCATTATGTCCTCAAGAACGGCTATTCTGCTGGCATTATGCAGTATCTTCTCCGGCTCAGGGATCTCAGGGCGGCAAAATGCACACAGCAGTCCCTGGGTGAGCTTGAAGCCGGTAAGCTCGGTGAGAACAGCGGAGTCACCGGCATATACCGGAATATCTCCGACACGCTGGATAATATCCTGCGCCTGCCCGGTGATGTATTTGTTTTCAGCCAGCAGCGATACCGGCTGCTGTCCTGCATCAAGAGCCGTCCGCACCACCTTCGGGCTTTCCGCTACAAGCAGGGGAGGGTCATTTTTCAGAAGTTCCAGTTCTGAGGTATTGCGGTAAGGGTCAAGACCGGGCAGAGATAAGTCAGTAATTTTAACAATATCAGCCATGTTATTGCTCCTTTATTTATTAATCAAAAAGAATTATACCATAATTTTCAATATGAAGCAAGTCTTTATGGCTCTATTCCTTGAAAAAGCAATTGTTCCAAATTTATAATGACAAATGCATAAAAGTTCACAAATAATATAAAATTTATTGTTTATATTACATAAATCTGGTGATATAATTACATTATCAGGTAAATGTTGGAACTTATTTAAAAACTCCACCTTTTCTGCAATTTATGACTTGAATAATACGCTCGGTAGATGTATAATAAAATATGTAAGGTAAAGGACATATTTATATACAGTTTGTATTCTTTAGTGCAATGTTAACAAGACGGAATATGCAGTATTTGTTCCTCGACCTGCAACGATATAAGAACAAGAGGTGATAAACAAATGAATACGGATCTGCTTAATGCGGCGGCTATCAAAATGCTTGAACAGGGGGGCTTGCAGATTAATGATACAGTATGTGTCGTTCAGGCACGTTCAGGCAGAGTGTATACCGGTATCAGCCGTATGTCTCAGCACGCTGAGATCGAGGCTATCAGGAATATGCAGGCTGCTGGCGAAGTGATTATTGACGGAATGATCCTTTTAAGTGTCGGAACACGCCTGCCGCTGCTGCCTTGCAACAACTGCATCGGCTATATACTGTCGCTGCACCCGGATAATGCAGGCTGCTACGTTATTTTGCAGGACAGGATCATCAGACTTGGTGAGACTGCCATGTATACTGCGGGCAGCGCTCCTACAGCAGGGCTTATGCCAAATGGTACGGTAGCTGTCAATATGGAGAATGCTACCAGCGAAATCCTCAAAAGCAGAGTCAACAGCATCATCGGGGGCTTGGAAGATGATGATGACGAGGAGGAAGAAAAGAAACCTCGAAAAGGTCTGTTCGGCTTTTTCAGGAAATAATGAAAGGAATGGAATAACATGAAAGAAACTAAGGAGAAAAAGGAAGCTAATATACCAAAGGAAACTAATAAAACAAAGGAAGCGGAAGTTAAAAAGGGTATGTCGCTGAATGTGCTGCTTATTATCCAGCTTATTCTTATCATCGCCCTTTCACTTATTATGACAAAGACTGTTGGTACTTCTACCAGAAAGAACTCGATCAACCATATGATGACTATTACCAATGAGCGTGCTGATATTATCCTCAACTACGTTCACAGCGCTGAGAAGACCCTGACTTACTATGGTAAGGCAGGTCAGATACACGATCTTCTTGCTGCACCTACAGATAAGGCTGCTGTAAGTGCTGCACAGGCATATACTGAGGACTACTCTGCTGATATTGAAAACCTTGAAGGTATATATGTCAGTGAGTGGAATACCCATGTTCTCGCCCACACCAGCAAGGACGTTGTCGGTATGACCACCCGTAAGGAGGAAAGCTCCCTCAAGCAGCTTCAGGACGCTATGCTGGAAGCAGGAAACGGTGTATATGATACTGGCTTCATAATCTCACCTGCTTCCGGTCAGCAGATCATCTCCATGTACAAGGCGGTTTATGGCAGCAATGGCAGTCCTGTCGGACTGGTCGGTCTTGGCATCTACACAGACAAGCTGACAGATGTGCTTGATGCACTGAAGATCAAGGGTATTGAAAATTCTTCCTACACCATGATGAACGTAAGCGACGGAAAGTTCATATTCACCGAGGATAAGTCGCTTATCGGCGCAGCTACATCAAACAGCCGCCTTACTTCACTTTGTGAGAAGTACAAGGGGTCTTCTGAAGAAGCAGAAGGCACTATGGTTTACAAGGACAAGGACGGCAAAAAGATCGTATCTACATACCGCTATATCCCTGAATACGGCTGGCTGCTGTTCCTGGACGCACCTAAATCTCAGGTGTATGCACTTACTATCAGTCTCCGTCTGTTTATGATAATATTTGCTATCATCATCTTTGCAATGGCTATCGTATTCAGCCGTATTGCAAGGAAACAGCAGAAGGCTGACCAGAAGCTTGCTTCTGCGATCGTAAAGAGCAACAAGATAAAGGAGTCCCTCTATACTGCAATGTTCAAGGACGTTCTTACTGATGTGAACAACCGTATCTCCTTCTCAATGGAGATGGATAATCACCAGTCGAATGACGCAAATCCCTGGTACTATGCAATATTCAACATTGCTGATTTCAGCGGCATCAACTCAAGATTCGGAAATGATACCGGTGACTGGCTGCTTGTAAGGACAGTCGAGATACTCAAGCA
>CAMOEP010000342.1 GCA_946612185.1 uncultured Ruminococcus sp. | reverse complement strand
AACGGACGATCATCAACACCAATATCCGGCTGAATCTGAACCGACCGGAGGATCGCAGAGCATGGGAATACCTGCAGCGCCTGGACCGGAAGAAATACAAGTCCTACAGTCGCGCTGTTGTGGCGGCGATCAACGATCATTTCTCCCGGCAGGAGCGTCTGACGGCTGATCCCTATCTGGAAACCAGAGAGAAGGAGGATGCTTTTCTTGAGAAGGTCTTGAAAACGATCCGGGAGGGTCTGCGGTCTTCGGATACCGGCCTTGCGGGCATGGCTGCCCTGCTGCAGAGCGTCCATCCCGCAGTTTCTCCCCCTGAGCCGGTCATGACGGACGAGGATCTGGATACCGCTATGGATTTCATCAATAGTCTGTGATCCAGCCAATTTGAGGCAGATTTACAACCACTATTGCAAAAATCGACACCATTTATGAGCACAGCCGCTGTCACTTTTCCGACAATCATGCCGGGATCGTGATAGTGGCTGTGCTTTTTGCTTTATTTACTGCTATTCACAAAGATTTTAACAGAAAGGAACGACGAAAATGACAGAAAACGAAAAGAAACTATTACAGGCAAAGCATCGACTGGAGGAAGCCGAGGCGAGAGACCGTGTGAAGGAGCGAAAGGCCCGGACGCGGCGGCTGATTCAAGAGGGCGCTATTTTGGAGAAGGTCTATCCCGCTGCGGCGACGATGGAGCTTGAAAAACTGGAGGACTTTTTATTATGGGCATTACGATGATTGTGACGGGGCGCTTGGGGAAACCTGAGCGTCCTTCTTTTTTTATCCCGAAGGGCGCACTTACTCACCACCTGCGAAGCAGGCGGTGGTATCCCTCCCTCCGGTCAGGCTCGTGCGCTCTGCGAGGCGGATGCGGCTCCTGCGGGAGCCTCCAGACAATGCCACATCACCTGCGGGTGCTGCGGTCATCGTCTGCGGTGCTCAAAGTGGGGTGGTTCAAAATGAACCAGAACACTTCCGCACCCTGCGTAAACCTGCCACCGGCAGCTTTATCGCAGTTATGGACGGCGCTTACTGCCCGTCCATTTTCTTTTTCGGAAAAGAAACAAAAACATCTCCCTGCGGGGAGAAGAAAGGACGTGATAAGCTATGGCAATTTATCATCTGGAAGCAAAGGTCGTAAGCCGTGGAGCAGGTCGAAGTGCCTGCGCTGCGGCGGCATATATGAGTTGTTCTGCCATCTATAACGATTATGACGGCATACAGCATGACTATACCCGAAAGCAGGGGCTTGTATGGCAGCAGGTATTTCTGCCGGAATACGCTCCTGCCGACTGGCAAGACCGTGCCGTTTTATGGAACGCCGTGGAGGAAACAGAAAAGACGAAGGACAGCCGCCTTGCCCGTGAGTTCGTCGTTGCCCTGCCCATAGAGTTTGGGAAAGACGAGTGGCAGTCCCTTATATCTGAGTTTATCTCGGAGCAATTTGTAGCAGACGGGATGTGTGCAGATTGTGCGATCCATGACACGGACGGTCACAATCCCCACGCCCACATTATGTTGACGGTACGTCCGCTGGATGAACACGGCAAATGGCAGTACAAGACCGAGAAGGAATATCTCTGTGTCCGAGACGGTGAAGAACGGGGCTTTACGGCATCCGAGTTCAAAGCGGCACAGACAGACGGCTGGGAAAAGCAGTATCCCTACTATATAGATAAAAAGAAAAAGGAATACCTGCCGCCCTCTGAGGCTGAGGCAAGGGGGCTGGAACGAGCGGACAAGCATCCGAAAAGCACGAAGTTCGGCAGGCAGAATCCCATCACAGAGCGCTGGAACAGCGACGAGCAGCTTGTAGAATGGCGCAAAGCATGGGCAGATACCGTCAACCGTGCTTTGGAACACAGTGGAATTGAGGAACGCATCGACCACAGAAGCCATGCCGAGCGTGGACTTGATGAACAGCCGACGGTACACGAAGGCGTGGAAGCCAGAGCTATGGAGCGAAAAGGCTTTGTTTCTGACCGCTGTGAGCTGAACCGACAGATCAAGGCAGACAATGCGCTGCTGCGAGAACTGAAATCAGCCGTCAGAAAACTCATGCAGGCAGTACGAAACACGGTTCCGGCTATGGCACGGGCACTTGAAGAACTGCGAGCGAATATGATTATCTTCCAGTACAGCATCAATCGTGCACGTTCCGGAAAGAGAAAATTCTCCAACTGGCTGAAATCCGCAAAAGAACTCTATGCGGACTATACAGAGACTGTTAAGAAGATAAAGGAACGCACAAAGGAAAAGAAGGAACTTTCGGCTGAGAAAAAGGCTACACCGATACTAAAAATATTACGGCACAAGGAGCTTACACAGCGGATTGCCCAGCTTACGGAAGAAATTGAAGAACTGCGTTCCGAGAAAGCATGTTTACTCGACGATCTGAATTGCAAGGACGATTCAGAGATCGGTCATTTTAGGAAAGATGTGGCAGATACGGAACAGGCCGTGAAGCGGCTGTCTGTTCAGGAAGAAAAGTATACTGCCGAGCTTGAAAAGGCTTTTGGGGAATACACTGAGCTGAAATCCCAGACCGAAAGCCTTGACCCGGTGGAGCTTTTCCGTGCAAGGGAAAGTCTCCGAAATGAATGCGAAGAAACCGCCGAAAGCCGTATTCGCACAGCTTCAAAGGGGATTGATTTCTGGGATATAACGAGTGCAAAGCAGACCATTGACGAAAAGCTCGATTTCTACTCCGAAGAACAGAGAATTAAGAGGATTCTATGGAAAAGGAAGCAGAACGAGCGTGAGCAGCCGCAGCAGAAAAAGCCGAAGGACAGAGGTTATGAAAGATAAATGTGCTTAATTTGTATAGCGTTGAGAATGGGGGCAGTAAATACGCCCCCTATTCTTGCTTCATAAGAGCCTCTGCTTTGGAAATCCCGGACACCTCCACAATCTAATACTGTACGAAAGCCGAGTGTAAATCAGTAAGTATTCATTGGCGTTTAAGTATAGAGGCAGGACTTGAAAATCCTGCCTCCTTGTTTATCATGATGTTAGTAATAATACTGTTTTAAGGATGTTTGATCTATCTATGCAGATAAAACAATATTGCAGATACCACGTTGTATTTTTCCGTTATTTCAAT
>CAMOEP010000341.1 GCA_946612185.1 uncultured Ruminococcus sp. | reverse complement strand
GCAGTCTCCTTCTCGGTGATGCAGAAATTGTCCCTGAACCACTTGAGGGAAAGTCCTGCGCCCTGGGTAACGCCCATAACGTGCCAAGCGCCGGGAACTGCCGCACAGCAGGTGTGTACTCTGCCTGCCTTGTCGATAGATATACCTGAGGTATGTGCAAAAACTACGCCGGAAGTGCCGATAGTTGTGAACGCCTTGCCGTCCTCAACAACGCCTGTACCAACTGCTGCGGCTGCGTTATCGCCAGCGCCGCCGACCACGATAGTTTCCTCGCACAGTCCCAGTTCGTCAGCCATAGCCTTGGTGAGAGTGCCGGTAACTTCGCAGGATTCATAAACCTTTCCAAGCCAGTTCTTGTCAATATCAAATGCGCTCAGGAGTTCGTCCGACCACTTTCTGCCGGGAACGTCAAGAAGCTGCATACCTGATGCATCGGAAACCTCAGTAGCGTACTCGCCGGTGAGGATAAGTCTCAGGTAGTCTTTCGGCAGGAGAATATGCGCAACTTTCTCATAAATCTCCGGCTCATTGTTTTTTACCCACAGTATCTTAGCCGCAGTCCAGCCGGTAAGAGCGGGGTTTGCGGTGATCTGAACCAGTTTCTCACGTCCGACGATGCGGTTCATTTTCTCCACCTCGGCTGCGGTACGCTGATCGCACCAGATGATCGAGGGGCGCAGAACGTTGTTATCCTTGTCCAGCATGACCAGACCATGCATCTGACCGGAGATACCGATGCCCTTAACGTCCTCCTTCTTCACACCGCTTGCAGCCATAACAGCCTTGATAGTGCCGATCATAGCGGCTGACCAGTCGGAGGGAAGCTGTTCAGCGTAGCCGTTTTTGGGCTGATACATGGGGTACTCTATGGTTTTGGAAGCGATAACACTTCCCTTTTCGTCAAAGAGGACTGTTTTAGTACCGCTCGTACCGCAGTCCACACCTATAATATATGACATAAAGTTTCGACCTTTCGTTAAGGCAACACCGCACAAAGACCGCCTGACGGCTTTGCGGTGTTGCCTAAAATGTATTACTATAATTTCAATGAACTGAATCCAGCGTGCTTGATTGCCTGATGCATCTGCTCAAATTCCCGGCGGTTCTGACTTCTGCCGAAGATACCGCCTTTGTCGAACTGCAAGCGTGTCCTGCCGCCAGTGGTGAAGAAGTCGAAATACGGTGGAAACGCCTTGCCGTCACGATAGGCTACGCATTTCATCGACCAGGGTGCATGGGTACAGTCGGGGAAGCTTATCTCAGAGCCGTCCCGGAAGTGGATACCCCAGTCGTCCACGGACTTTATCTCGCTGCTGCTGTAAATTCTCAGCATAACAGCCGGTTCACGGCGCAGGTCGCAGTTTTTCAGGCAAAGTACCCTGTCGAAGCCGTTTATCATTTTCAGGAGACAGCCGCTCCAGAGTGGATAGTTCACCGGGTCGTTCTGCCACTTCTCATTGAGGGCAGAATTCCTGTCGAGGATACGTTCCAGGACGTACTGTCCGGTAACTGCCAGTTTTTCCAGGTTTTTCTTACTTATCCTTTCGGATGCCCGGCAAAGCTGCTCCAATTTTCCGCCGCTGTACATTATCGCCCTGTCGTAGCCGAAAAATCGGGTATACACAACTGCAAGGGCGGCGGCAGCGCTTTCGGCAGTTTCGCTGTCCAGATTCTCGGAGCCGCTTTCATTGAATGATGCACGGTGAACTATTTCATTTATCAGCGCATCAGGGTCACTTGAACCTGCTATTTTCTTCAAGGTATCCATAGCCGTCTTATTGCAGAATATCTGATAATCACAGGCGCTCATAGCTGCTCCTTTCTAAAAAAAGGGCGCAGAGAACGCTGTCTCTACGCCCGCATTCTCGGGAATAAAGTTTTTTGGAAATGGGTCAGGCAACAGTTGAATCGCTGTTGTCCTCGGTTTTTTCGGATTCTGTGTTTTCGGTTTCGGGAACGATATTCGGCAGAACATCGTCGATGATGTCAATGTCGATTATCATATTATTTATAGCTGAACCAGGTGCGTTATCAACTGCTTCGTACTCCTCGGCGGAGACTTTAACAGCAGCGGCTTCCTGTACCATAGGTACTGAAAACTGTGTTGTGCCAGGTTCTTCATACTCAGCAGCATCGTCGTATACATTGAACATCTGAGTTTTTTCGGTATCTGCCGGCGGTTCGGGAATACCCTCTGCGCTGCCGTAGTATACCACTGTACCGTCGTCTGACGGGATAGGCTCAGCCTCAGCCATAGCCTGTCTCTGAGCTGCGATGCGCTTTGCACGGGCAATACGTCCGGCAATGAAGTTCACAGGAGCAGCGATAACTTCGTAAACCGCTGCAAGTATGAAAGCTGCGCCGACTGTAACTAAAGGTATCAGGAACATATATCCGGCATAAACCAGACCGAACCAGTGTGTCAGCTTCTCATCGGTATGACCGGCGTAGTACCGCCAGCAAAAGAAAAGACCGGCAAGCTGCACGATGATACTCATTACAACGTAGCCCCATTTTGTGTACCACTGATCCCATACCTTGACTCCGTATATTGAAGCCAGTGCGAATATCGAGCAATAGAACAGTTCCTTATGGTCTTTAGCCAGCAGGAAGAAGTTGCCGAAATGCCAGAATATACACAGTATTGAAAACAGCAGCGTCTTAAAATGCGGTGATAGTCGCAGACTGTCAGACGTGACAGACTTATTTGTTAACTCATTCATTATATTGTCCCTTTCCGTACACATATCCATGCGGCACCCGAAAAGCCGCAATTACCCATTCTATAGTGAGCTGCCTGTATTGCGCAGGCAGCCCTGATTATTATTAAAGATTGAACATGATGTTATTGAGTACAGACTCCAGCATTTCCTGTCTGCCGCTGCTGAGAGAATCTGTAACCTCGCCCTTTTCCAGAGCGTACTTTTCCAGTTCAGCAAAGCCTACCTTACCGTCGATGATATCCTTGCCGATGCCGGTATTCCATGAAGCGTATCTGTCCTCAACGAACTTGTCGATCCTGCCGTCCTCGATCATCCTGACAGCGATCCTCAGACCGAGAGCGAAAGTATCCATACCAGCGATATAGCTGTGGAAGATGTCCTCAGGAGTGA
>CAMOEP010000340.1 GCA_946612185.1 uncultured Ruminococcus sp. | reverse complement strand
TGAGGTGAGCGATATTGCCGTAGTCAACAGTAGCCTTTCTTCTCCAGATACCGTATACGTTATATCCCTTTTCCAGGAGCAGTTCTGCAAGATATGAGCCGTCCTGACCTGTGATTCCTGTAATAAGTGCGTTCTTCATCTAAAATTTCTCCTTTTAATTATAATGGTATTATGTGAAACACTGTGGTTTAAACAGTGAGGATCATGTGAGATTATCTCTGCCGGCTTCACGAAGCTGGGTGATGACCTTCTTAACGTCCTGGGTATGGTTCTTTGAGCATACCAGTACAACGTCATCGGTATCCACAATGACTATATCCTCCACGCCGATAGCAGCAATCAGGCGTTTACCGCCGCATATGGTAGTTCTCTCGGAGTCAACAGCGATAACGTCGCCGTCGATATAGTTCTTAGCGTCGTCAGTCTCGTTGATACGCTCAACAGCCAGCCAGCTTCCAACGTCGTCCCAGCCGAAGCTGCCGGGGATAGTGTATATGCTCTCAGCCTTTTCCATGATGCCGAAGTCAATTGACTCGCTGCGGAAGGCTGTGAATTCTCTTACCAGAGTGTCCTCGAAGTCGGGAGTTCCGAAGGACTCGCCTATCTTTACTGCGCCTTCGTAGATATCGGGCATGAAGTTTCTGATATTCTCCATAACTGAGGATATCTTCCACACGAACATACCGCTGTTCCAGAGGTATTTTCCGGAAGCCAGATAGCCCTTGGCAGTTTTTTTATCGGGCTTTTCGACGAATCTTTCTACCTTGAAAGCGTCGCCACATTCCTCACCGAAGTTGATATAGCCGTAGCCTGTCTCAGCGTAGGTGGGGGTGATGCCGATAGTTACCAGGTTCTTGTCCTTCTCTGCGACCTTTATGGCTTTTTTCAGTGTACTTATATAAATATCCTCATAACCGATAAGGTGGTCAGAGGGAAGCACCAGCATTACCGCATCGTCGTACTTCCGGCTTATCACAGCGGACGCAAATGCGATACACGGGGCAGTATTCCTTGCACAAGGCTCAGCCAGGATATTCTCCTCCGGCAGACCCTTTATCTGCTCCAGGACAAGCTGCTTGTATGCGGCATTTGTAACGATATAGATGTCCTCCATATCAACTATAGGCAGAAGGCGCTTTACGGTCTTCTGTATCATAGTTTCGCCGTCGGAAGTCAGTGAAAGGAACTGTTTTGGTCTGGAGTTGCGGCTTTTTGGCCAGAAGCGCTCGCCTCTGCCGCCAGCCATGATAACTGCGGTAGTCTTCATTTTTCAGAATCCTCTTTTCTGTTAGTCTGTTCACCGGCAGCTTCATTTGAGCGTGACGGGAAGAACATGGTTTTTATGGTCATGAGAATTATCTGCATATCCATGCGGAAGGAGTAATTCTCTATATACATCAGATCCATTTTCAGCTTATCGTAGGGGGTAGTGTCGTAAACTCCTGTTACCTGGGCGTAGCCGGTAAGACCAGCCTTGACACGCAGTCTGAAGCGGAATTCAGGCATATCCTTTTCGTATTCCTCGGTAAGTTCTGGGCGTTCCGGGCGAGGGCCTACAACTGACATATCCCCTTTGAGGATATTGAGGAGCTGCGGAAGCTCGTCCAGGCGGAATCTGCGCATTATCCTGCCCACGGGAGTAATTCTCGGATCGTCCTCGGAGGCAAGCTGAGCGCCGTGCTTTTCAGCGTCAACTATCATGCTCCGGAACTTATACACGCTGAACTCCCTGCCGTCGATGGTAAGGCGCTTCTGCTTAAAGAACACAGGGCCGCCGTCGCCGGTCTTGATGACAAGAGCCAGTATCAGCATGAGCGGACTGGCTGCTATCAGGAAAATTGCGGAAAATACGATATCGAACGCTCTTTTCAGGAATTGCTGCTCGAAGTCAAGTCCATAGTTGCGGCAAAGAAGCAGCGGAGTGTCGAAAAGGCGTATATCATCAGCGCCTCTGATAATAATATCTGATATCTTCGGTGCAATATACGCACGCTTTGAATTTTCAAAGCAGAATTTCAGGGTATCATTGCGCTGTTCTGCTGGTATATCGCAGATAATAACGCCTTCATACTTCATTATAAGGCTTTTGATATGTTCAGCCTCGTCTTTTATGCTGACGGATTCGCATATCATATATTTATCCACTCTCTCGCTCATTTTCTGGACGAGTGCGGCAGCCTGGTGGCTTCCGTAGAGGATAAGCAGTTTTCTTGGGGGATATATCATGAAGTACAGCCATGAGGACACAAGTGTCCAGACAGATATGAAGCCGAAGTCCGCAAGAGTA
The DNA here is from genome assembly GCA_946612185.1 of uncultured Ruminococcus sp. Taxonomy (GTDB): domain Bacteria; phylum Bacillota; class Clostridia; order Oscillospirales; family Ruminococcaceae; genus Ruminococcus. The sequence goes on along the minus strand of CAMOEP010000340.1, from coordinate 827 downwards.
AGCAGGACTATTGGCATAGGCGGCATAAAGTCACGTCCGATAAGGCTTATAAGGAAGTAAGCGACGAAATTTATGCACACCATAGAGATAAGCTGGGAGTAGAGCATATCTGTTTTTTTCAGATAACCCAGTTTAAATCCGCCGTACACCCGGAAAAACAGCCATACGATAACGCCGTAGATGCCGATAAGTACCCAGTTTCCACGGCGGTAATAGGGCAGGACTATAGTATCGCTGAAGTATCTGTACCACATCCAGGCGAAAGCGCCCATGAGGATACCCATAAGGACTACAGCCGAGCCGAATGAAATAATTCTTTTGAAACCGTCTCTCTTTGTCATATTGTAAATGCAGATTAGCTGCGATATTCTCCTTTTGTTAACAATAGCCAAACTGCACACGCAGCCGGCAGATAAAACACCTATACACACCCATTATACCAAATTTCCCCCCTCATGTCAATACCCCAAGCTGGAGCCAGCTTGACCGCATATCACGTTGTCGCTTGCTTACGCTCGCTTACTCTTTTAGAAGCGGTACTTTTTTCGTCGCTCAACCGTGTTTGTACTGGTACAGAGTTCTCCGGGCAAATTGTAAAACAGCAAAAATACAGAATTACTTGAATAGAACACAGTACCAAGCAAAATATGGTTGAGCGACGGCAAAATGCGATGTTCTGTCAAAGTGAGCGAGTTAACGAGCGTCAACGTGAGAAGCGGTCAAGCTGGCTCAGCTTGAAGGGGACATAAATTTTCGACCTATGGATTTTAGAAAGACAGTGCCGGTAAAAATCGGCAAAGGTGGGGAAAAAAGGGGTTCAGGAAAGG
>CAMOEP010000339.1 GCA_946612185.1 uncultured Ruminococcus sp. | reverse complement strand
GTCTTAGCGAAGCCCATACCGCCTCTTACTGCACGGACATACTTGCTCTCAACGTAGATATTAACAGGATTCAGACCAGTCTCGTAGTAAGCGCCTGAGGGTGAGAGAATGATGATGAACAGGTAATGCTCACCGGGCTTAACGCCGAGGAAGGGGTCAACTGCGATGATGAAGGGACGGATATACAGTGACTCGCCGTCCTTTGAGGGAACCCAGTCCTTCTCGACCTTCAGCAGTTCCATAAGGCACTGCATACCAAGTTCCTCAGGAAGCTGGGGGATAACCAGTCTCTCGTTGGACTTGTTCAGTCTCTTGAAGTTCTCCTCGGGGCGGAAAAGCTGAACCTTGCCGTCAGCAGTACGATAAGCCTTCATACCCTCGAAAACTTCCTGACCGTAGTGGAAGCACATAGCAGCAGGTGAAAGCTCGATAGGAGCATAGGGCTTGATCTCAGGATCGTGCCAGCCCTGACCCTCATCGTAGGGCATAACGAGCATATAGTCAGTAAAGATATGACCGAAGCCAAGCTTATCGCCGGGCTGGGGCTTAGCCTTGAGTGAATTAGCCTTTGTAAATTTGATTTCCATCATGTTCAACCTTCTTTGATAAATTTCTCCCGCACATCATTGTGTCGGAGATAACACCTTAGTTAACTGAGAAGTAGTTCTTCTCATAGATCTTCTTGCATATCATAACAGCAGCAGCGGCGCTGCCCACCGCAAAAATAGTTGCTGAAAGGGATACAGCCAGAACGATCTTTCCTTTTTTAGTCATAGGAAATTCCTCCTTTACCAAGCGTGGGGGATTCTTCAATAATAAATTATACCATATTGGCGGAATATTTTCCATAGGAATCCAAGAAAAAGATGCACAAATATTGTTGTTGAAAACTGTCAGTAATGCAGATCATTCGTCAAAAGTTCTTACTCGCAGTACTGCACCCAGGCTTTCAGCCACCTTTCTGGAAGCCTCGATCTGCTCCTGCGGGATAACGTCCACCACGGACATGATGACCTTAGCTTCGCCGGTATTTACGCAGTTTCTTGTAAATTCATGCATAGCCTCCCAAGCGTCGGGGAATCTGGGGCGGGTAACTTTCATATACTCGTCCTTAGTACCGGCGTTGAGGCTTATGGAAATGATGTCAAGCGCCTTACACAGTTCCGGGGCGATATTCCTGCCGTTTACCAGGTCGCCCAGACCGTTTGTATTAAGGCGCAGGGCAGGACAGCCGGGACGCTTTCTCAGATACTCAGCGGTGGCAAGGATAGCGTCCAGGCGCTCAGTAGGTTCACCAAATCCACAAAATACGATCTCGTCGTACTTTGCAATGTCACGGCTGTCAAGGTTCTCGGTTATCTCCTCCATAGTGGGTTCATGGTCGAGCCAAAGGGGGTCAGATCCGTAAGCGCCGTCGGAATTGTTCCTTATGCAGAATGTGCAGGCACAGGGACATTTGTTGGTGAAATTCAGGTAAAGGTTGTTCCCTACCTCGTAGGAAATAGTCATTGACTTTTTCATATTTAACACTCCTTGTATATATTAAAATAAGGTTACAGATTTAAAATCACTTGAAATATATGTTTCTATGTGATATAATTAAAGATATAGACATATTTGAGGTGATTCTTCTGAGATCGTTGATTTCTGGTGCTGATGTGACCACAGCCGACAGCTTTCATTCTGATAAGCGCCGTACAGTATGTATTTCCGGACACCGTGAAAAAAGTATCTTGCCGGCTGAGGGCATTTCTGCCGAATTTGCCGAAGAATGTGTGAAGGCGGTGCTTTACCGTTATATCGACATGGCTGTTGATATTGGCTACACCGATTTTATCAGTGGGCTTGCTATGGGTACTGATCTATGGGCAGCCGGGTATATCCTGCGCCGAAAGGCACACAACAAGGATATCCGCCTTATCGGGGCTATGCCTTTTCTTCATCATGCGGACTTTTTCACACCTGAGAGCGTAAAGCTTTTAGCTGAGGTGGAAAACGGGTGTGATGTGCTTTTGTCGGTGTCGCCATATCCGGAGATACGCTACAAAAAAAGTGACGCATTCTCAGGAGACGGTTACTCCAATGAGCTTTACCGTGACAGGAACTACTTTATGGTAGATAATTCCTCAGCAGTCATCTCGTTCTATAATCCGGGCGAATACCGTTCCGGAACAGCCCAGACCATACGCTATGCCAATAAATGCGGGCTTGACGTAAGGTCATTCAGTCTGGACGACGTTTTCGGCATAATAAAAGAAGCCGGGGGTATCCCGCAGGAGATAAGGCGGAAAATCGCTTTCCTGCCGAATGTATTTTCTCCAGTTGCGCCCTGACATTACTATTATACCACACATTCAGAATTTTGCAAGTAGTCCGGAACAAGTTTTTCAACATTCTGTTGAATGGAGTGTTTGAACATACACTCAACAACACCCGATGTTGAAAATGTGGAAAAGGTTGTTGATAAACGTATCAGCGCTAAAGAGTTTTCCACAGTAATACATTGTAAATATATTTTTATTCATCTGAAAATGAATATTATCCCGTCGGAAATTATACTATCTGTTACATTATTGTAATATTTCAGCGTAATTCCGGGGAAAAGAAAGGAAACATGAACTATGGCAAAGAAAAAAGCTGGCAGCTATGCTATCCCTTACCTCATCACCATTTTCCTGGGACTTATCATTGTCGGAGGTGCGGCGTACTTCATCTATAACCACTTAGGCTACGGCAAGCCAAAGGAACTTACTACCCCCACTCCCAGAAACGTGCAGATAACGACATATGAAGATAACCATACAGTCCTTTTCGTCCTTGAAGAACCGGACACAAAGTCCCCCTACTCCTTCATGCTCATGAGGTCTATCCCCAAGGACAAGCGCCTCCTGTTCATAGGTATCCCTACTACAACTATCGCAGTTGTGGATGGTCAGCAGAAAAGTATCCAGGGCGCTTACGAGACTGGCGGTATGACTTCGGCTATAGCCTTTACGGAGCAGATTTTCGGCGTGACTGTTGACAGGTATATGAAGCTGCAATCCGATTCCCTTATCAAGATGTGCGATATCTTCGGCGGCGTTACCTACGCTGTTCCGGCTGATACAGTAGGATTCAACAGCG
>CAMOEP010000338.1 GCA_946612185.1 uncultured Ruminococcus sp. | reverse complement strand
TAATCAGGTTGCCGGGCTTCACAGGACCTGTCCCTCCGCCACTCTTGATAAGGTTGTAAATACATTATACTACACTATTATGCAATTGTCAATAGGTATCGAAAAATGTTGCACCCTGATAACAGAATAATTCGTAATTCGTAATGCGTAATTGCGCTGAAATTTTACTGGTGCGTCAGTTTATCGCCGCAAGACATACCAAAAAGAAAAACGCCCAGGAGTTCATTTGTACTATTCTGAACGGTTTGAATTCCGTCAAGCGGCACAATTAATTACGCATTACGCATTAAAATAATCTCAATTCTTTTTACGGTACGCAGTCGGTGTCATGCCAACAAGCTTCTTGAACTGGCGCATGAAATGCTCCTCGTTATCATAGCCGCACATCGCCGCCACCTGCGATACGGTACAGCTTGTCTCGCTGAGTATCTCCTTCGCCTTCTCGATCTTGCCGCTTATTACGTCCGTCATGCAGGACACGCCGAATACTTCACGGTAAAGGTGCTGAAAATAGGAGCGTGACATATTCACATACGCCGCCATTGTGTCCACATTCCACTTCATCTGGGGGTTGCGGTATATCTTCTCACGCAGTTCTGCAAGGGAGGTATAGTGCGGGTCTATAGCCTGGGTGGAGTTGTCCCCCGGCATACCTGCGTCGGAAAGCTTGATGAGCAAGGTCTTGAGCAGGTTCTCCATCATCTTTATACGCCGGGAATTCAGCGAATAAAACTCCTCCTGTATATTGCGTATAAGGTGACTTATGAACTCCCAGTCAGAAAAGCGGACTGGCTTTCCTGGTTCAAGTGAAAGTGATTCGATGAACTCACTGTCACCCTCAGTGTCAAAGCATAGCCAGTCGCAGACCAGTATCTCGTCATCTGCCCCGAACTGTGCCGAACTTTTTTCATCAAAGAGAATGGCTGTATTTTGCGGAAAACTAAGCATCTGCCCGTTCAGCGGAAGTTTCACTGCACTTCTGGCAAGCAGCATTATCCACTTTTTATCCCCGGCATTTCCGGAAAACGTGTAGTCTCTGCCGTACACGCTTCCCCAGCCTGCACTGTAAACGTTCATAATCCGCTCCTTTCCGCAATAAACCGCCAGGGTTTGCTTTTCCACGGTTCGCCGGCGTAGTCAATGCCTACCCTCGGCGCAGTAGTTATCCCCGGCTTGAAACCGTCGTCCTCGAACCACATCTCCTGACAGCCGTCAAGGGGTACGCCGTTGAAGCTGCCGTCCACCTGCAAGTACTTCGTAAGCCGTGCCGGTCCTTCGTACCCCTGACAGCAGCGGATAAGTATGCCCTGGGGCTGTCCCGGCTCGCCTGTAACCACATTCATCAGCCAGTGTATGCCGTAGCACAGGTAGACGTAATACACGCCGCTTTGTCCGAAAAGCAGCTCCGTGCGCTTCGTCCTGCCCTTTGATGCGTGGCACGCCTTGTCCTCCTGCCCACGGTACGCCTCAGTCTCGGTAATTCGTGCTTTCAGGAGCGTTCCGTCCGGCATTTTCCGGACAATTATCTTCCCCACCAGATCAGGTGCAGCTTCCAGAACGTCCCGGTGGAAAAATTCTCCGTCGAGCCGCATATTATACTCTTAGTTTATCAGCAAGTTCCGCATCGGGCTTTACAAATGCGGTGCTGTAGTTGGTGAATATCACCTTTCCGGGCTTAGCGCCGGAGGGTTTCTTAACAAATTTAGCAAGGCAGTAGTCCACCGGCACAAGCGTCGAATTGCGGCCACGGCTGTTGACTGCCGCAATTATCGCCGCCTCCTCGATAGTCCTGTCGGGAGGAGTTTCACCCTCGGTGACTATAATGACGTGAGAACCGGTAATGGTCTGGGTATGCAGCCAAATGTCCGATTTTTCGGCAAATTTTAAGGATAGTTGATCGTTCTGGTGGTTATTTCTTCCCACAAGAATGGTATACCCGTCGCTGGAACGGTACTCAATAGGCGGCAGCGCTTTCGGCGGCTTGGTCTTGCCGGAGGTGCTGCGGATATATCCCTGCTCACTCAGTTCAAGGCGAAGCTGGGTGATATCGTTGCCGGAGGAGGCTCTTGTCAGCGCATCGAAAACGCTGTCCAGGTATTGAAGTTCCTCCTCGCCACGGCTTATCTGGTCAGTGAGTTTCTCCTCGGCGGTAACGCATTTTTTATACTCATTGTAATAATGCTGTGCATTCTGTGCAGGAGTTTTGCGCTTGTCAAGTTCTATTGTGACCTGCGGGCAGTCCTCCTCATAGAAATTCTCCAAAACTACCGAAGAATCGCCCTTTTTCAGCCTGTACATATTCGCAGAAATAAGGTCGCCCCAAAGCTTGAACCTGTCCTTTTCGGCGCACGCTCCCAGTTCCTCACGCTGTACGTTTATTCGTCGGGACGTGCGCTCTGTCAGGTTCACCAGCAGCTTGAAAAGGTCGTTGGCACGCTGTTTTGTCCGGGCAGCCTGGTCACGCTCATAGAAGAAGTAGTCCAGAACCGCCGACGCTGTGGGCAGTTCACGGGTATACATCAGCGTTCCAAACTGGCTCAGGCGAATGAAGCTGAAGTCCTTGAGCATACCCTCCCTGTCGCTGACAACCGAGAAGCAGCATTGACCCTCGGTAAGCTGTTCACCGGTTCGCTTGATAATAAAAAGCAGTCGGTCGAGCTGATCGCCGTCCACGGTATCACTCTGGAGATGTTCGCCACGTCCGGCAAAGTAAGCCCATTCTCTTGCCAGAATTGGCGATATTCCTTCAAATACACGGATAAGTGCCTTGGAAAGTTCAAGCTGACCAACGCTTCTCAGGCGGCTGACTATCTCCTCTGGCTGAGCGTTCAGGAAGCAAAGACGGTCATCACGGGGCGGCAAGGTGTAGGTCATTCCCGGCAGGACAAGGCGCTGCCGTGACATTTCCTCGTCAACTCGCTTGATGCTGTCGATGACTTTTCCCTCCTGGCTGATGACGATGAGATTCGAGCAGCGTCCCATGATCTCGCAGGCGAGGGTGACGGTCACGATGTCGCCCAATTCGTTCACGCACTCGAAGTCCAGGAACAGGATTCGCTCCAGACCGTCCTGGCGGATAGCGATGAGTTTTCCGCTGCCCAGGCGCTTTCGCAGAAGCATACAAAACATGGGCGG
>CAMOEP010000337.1 GCA_946612185.1 uncultured Ruminococcus sp. | reverse complement strand
GAGAATGATATGTTCAGGATAGGTCATGGTTACGACGTACATAAACTGGTGGAGGAAAGAAAACTCATACTGGGAGGAGTAGAAGTGCCGTATACTCTCGGACTTCTGGGTCACTCGGATGCGGACGTGCTTGCTCATGCGATAATGGACGCAATGCTGGGCGCACTGGCATTGGGAGATATCGGTCATCTGTTCCCGGATAATGACGAAAATTACAAGGGCGCTGACAGTATGGTGCTTCTGGAGAAAGTTTGCAGGGTATGCAGGTCAAATGGCTATGTTGTGGGAAATATCGACGCAACAGTCATTGCACAAGCGCCTAAGCTTGCACCCTTTATCGAAGCTATGCGTCACAGGCTGGCTGAGGTCATTGGCTGTGAGGTATCGCAGATAAGCGTCAAGGCTACTACTGAGGAGCATCTTGGCTTTACAGGCGCAGGTCTTGGAATATCCGCCCACGCTGTTGCACTTATGAACAAATTCTGACAATTGGTCAGCGGCACTTGACAAGGCTAAAGTTACGGTATATAATTATTATATATTTATATTTGACTCCCGGAAATTCTGAACCACTGATTTCGGGTTAGTCTGCTGATATTCTGCCGCAGGACATACTATTTAAATAGCGGCAAGATTTGTCATGAATGGAGGATATAATTATGAAGAAATTTATCTCTGCTGTACTTGCTGGTGCAATGGCATTTTCAGCTATGGGCGCTGTAAGTGCATCTGCTGAAACTTACGGCGACGGCGAGAAGATAGTATTATTCGGTGACAGCATCGCTGCCGGAATGGGTCTGTCTGCCCAGGAAATGAACTACGGCGATATCCTGGCTGACTATCTGTGCGGAAGTGTTGAGAACTATGCAGTTTCCGGCGATACTACATATGATATGATGAATGTACTGAATGGTCTTACTGATGCGCAGAAGGCTTCTGTTGCTGAGGCTGACACAGTTATCATATCTATCGGCGGAAATGATATAATCCGCTTTGCAGTAAGCGACCTTATTACATACGTTGCAGCTATCGGCTGCATTGCAGACGGCGTTACACTTGACAATATCGACCCTAATGAGATAGGTCTTACCGAAGTGCTTGCTATGGTAGACAAGGACAAGCTGAAGGCTTTCGCTGCTGATAATACAAATAAGCTGGCACTTAATAAGCGTCTGCTGGAACTGGGCAAGAAGATAAGATTTACTGACGAATTGGACACAAGAGGTCAGTACAAGAACTATATGCTTATCCAGAACCAGATAGTTCCCAACCTGAAAAATGCTGTTTCCTATATCGAGACAATGAACCCGGACGCAAAGATAATCATTCAGACTATCTATAATCCTCTTGAATTCGACAAGAAATACCTTGCTGCAAACTATACCGAGACTTACCAGACTATCTTCGCATCTATTACACCTATCTTCAACGATGTTCTGGATTCTTACGCAAGCCAGGTATCATCTGCATTTGCAGACGATGACAAGGTAACTATAGCTGACGTTAAAAAGAGTTTTGATGCATCTGCAAGCATTGATACTGCTTCAAGCTGGTACTTCACAGGTATCCAGAACGGCGGCAAGGCAACAGATATCCACCCCAATCAGATAGGTCATCTCCAGATTGCTGCAACTATCCTTGATGCAATGGGCAAGAAGCCTGCTGAGGACGGCGGTGTATTCAGAAATATCTTTATGACAAACAGTAATGCTGCTGAGTACCCTGAGGCTGCAAAGGCACTTGCGGAGTCCTACTTAGGTTCATACTCTATCGGTGACGTTGACGGCAACAGCAGTATCGACTCAACCGACGCATCAGCTATACTGAAAGAGTACTCTGCATTTTCCACTATCGGCAAGGGCAGCCTGAGCGATACAGCTTCCAAGGCAGCAGATATTGACGGTATTGGCGGAGTAACTTCCACTGACGCTTCATCAGTACTGAAGTACTACGCTTCCATTTCTACAGGAAAGAACGTCACATTCCACGCTTTCCAGGCTGCACAGAAGAAGTAAAGAATAGCATAATATAACATATTACAGGCGGCTGTAAAAAAGCTGCCTGTTTTTTTGTTTGTTCATTTAATTACTGTGCTGCAAGCAAAAATTCGGTATAATTCCAAAATTCCCTTGACTATTTCGCCATTTTAGGGTATTATATTAAGTGAGAAAATTTCAAGCTCACTAAACAGGAGTTTACCATATGAAGATGAATATTAAAACTTCCCTGCTTGTACTGGCTTCGGCACTTTCCCTCTCTGCTGCCGGCTGCGCAGGAAAAACAGGGGATACCCTCAGCTACAACTGGAGCAACGTGGCTATCGGCGGCGGCGGATATATCACCGGTATCGTTTACAACCCCGGCGAGGAGGGGCTTGCCTACGCAAGGACTGATATCGGCGGCGCTTACCGCTTCGATAAGTCGCAGGATAAGTGGGTAGCTATCACTGACCACTTCGGCGGCGATCAGTGGAATCTTATCGGCATCGAGAGTATCGCATCTGATCCAAAAGAACCAAACCGTGTGTATGCCGCCTGCGGTACTTATATGGGCGAAAACGGCGCTATCATCGCTTCCGGCGACTACGGCAAGACCTGGAAACAGTTCGACCTGCCCTTCGGCTGCGGAGGTAATAACTCCGGCAGAGGTGTGGGCGAGAGACTGAAAGTTGACCCGGTAAACAATAATGTGGTATACTTCGGTTCACGCACCGACGGTCTTTGGAAGTCCGAGGACTACGGCGAGAACTGGGCTAAGGTGGAGTCGTTCCCGGTAAAGGGTGACTACCTCCAGGAGGGCAACGCTATTGGCATTATGTGGGTGGAGTTCGACCCTGCCACTGACGACGTTTATGCCGGCGCTGCCATGCTTTCAGGTGAATGTATCTACCGTTCAAAGGACGGCGGCAATACCTGGGAGGCGCTTCCTGCAAATAATAAGGGACAGTACCCCTTGCAGGCGGTAATATCCCCCAATGGGAATATGTACCTTGCCTACTCCGATACCTGCGGGCCGAATTCTGACCCGCACAACGGCGCTGTGTACGCTATGGAGCTTTCAAGCGGTGAATTCACCGACATCACCCCCGATGTGAATGACGGTCACTACGGCGGCTACGGCGGTATCACCCTTGATA
>CAMOEP010000336.1 GCA_946612185.1 uncultured Ruminococcus sp. | reverse complement strand
AATACTATATGCCTTGTGCTGACGTGCATGAATCCCTATGTGGACAGGTTCTTATACAGAGAAAACAGCGGCAGGTTTCCCGTGCCGCTGCTTCCCGTTAGGGTGGTTTATATGAAAAGTGAGGATTACATTAGTTTTCAGACTGCCACTGCTGTCTCCTGCCGCCGAAGCCGCTGCCGTCGGGAGCGGTCATATCTCCGCCCATGCCGCCTCTGCCGCCCATTCCGCCGCCCATCATGGACTGTGTGCCGACGAATGAGGTGATATTCTCAGCGGTGAAGCTGCCGATCTCTGTGCCGCCGCTGACTGTACCTTCTGTGTAAAGACCGTACTCATCAGCAGTTCCGGAAACAGTGCCGTCTGTGTAGAAAGTGTATGTATTGCCGCCTGAAATAGAGGGCGAGCTGATAACGATGTTGTTAAATGTCTTTGAAGGCGCATAGCTTACGATGATATTGCCGCTTTCGTCAGCAAGAGTTATCGAAGTACCGCCTGAGTAGGTGGAATCGAATGTAGCGGAAACTGAGTTCTGCTCGGAGTCATTTCCGGGATACTCAGCCATACCTGACATACCGGCAGCCACCAGGATACCGCCTGTTACAGCGATGTCGCCGTTGGAATCAAGTGCGCCGTTGCCGCTGTTCTCAGGGCCGTCAACGATAACTGTACCGCCGCTTATGGTCATATCGCCGTTGGAGTCAAGACCGTCGCCGGCAGACTCAACGTACACATAACCGCCGCTGATATTCACCACTGCTGCGGAGTAAGTACCCATAGCGCCCTGTGAAGTACCGTCGCTGGCATTGAATCCGTCGTCAGTTGCGTGAAGTTCGGTACTGCCGCCGCTTACGTCGATAGTAGCCGCCTCGATGCCCTCATAGGACTTGGTTATATTTACCTTGCCGTCAGTGATGCTGACAGTTCCGTCAGCGTGGATACCGTCGTCGCCGGCTTCCAGAGTAAGTTCGCCGCCGCTGATAGTAACATCGCCATTGGAGTGTACAGTATCGTCAGCGGAGTTCACCTTGAAAGTGCCGCCGCTTATCTGAATGGAAACGCCGCCCTTTATACCCTTGGTACTGGTGGAAGTTTCCGAAGTGGAAGTCTCTGTATCAGTAGTTTCTGTAAGCTGAGTAAACGCCAGGTTCACCGCAGTATTGGAAGTAGCCTGAACCTCGCCCTGCGGCATCTCACCGAAGCCGTCAGGAGGAGTCATGCCCTCGAATCCTTCAGGGGGAGTCATACCCTCAGGAGCGGTGAATTCGCCGTTTTCACCGGACATCATGCCGCCTCTGCCCATTCCTCCGCCGCCGAAGCCGCCCATTCCTCCGCCGAAATCATCAGCGTGTGTCTTGGTGGAATTAGCGCTTCCGCCGCCTGCGGTAATGTCGAAGCTGCCGCCGGTAACGATAAGGTCTGTCTCAGCCTGGATACCGTCATTTCCGGAAGTAATGGCAAATGTACCGCCTTCGATGTAGACAAAGCCCATACCCTCGTCAATTGCATTGGTGGACTTGATACCGTCCTCGCCTGCGTCAGCGGTGATATTGCCGTCGCAAACAGCTATATAGTCCTTACCCTTGATACCGTCACTGGCAGCCTTTACGCTGATAATACCGCCGGTGATAACAACATCGTCCTTGCTGCGGATACCGTCTGCGTAGTTGCCGGTAACGGTGAGAGAACCTGAGCCATTGATAGTAAGGCTGTCGGAGGAGAATACGCAAGCGTCAGGCTCGTCAACAGTATCCTCAGCGTAAGTATAGCTGCTGCCGTCTGACAGGGTATTCTTACTGCCCTCAACCAGTGTAATGAAGATCTTGTCGGAGTCCATGCCGTATATAGCAGCGGAATCCGAGCAAGATATATTTACGTTATCAAGCACAAGCTGAACCTTTGCCTTATCAGCATTAACAACTATCTGACCATCGTCAAGAGTACCGGTGATGTAGTACACACCCTCCTCTGTAATGGTAACGATGCTGCCTTCTGCGGAAGCGCCATTGCCGTCGATAGTCACGCTGTCGCCGCTGAGAGTTATCCTGGCGGTGATGCTGCTGTAATCGGGGTTCAGGTCACGCTCTGAGAAAAGGTCGCTGGAAGCGGTCTTTTTCTCGGTGTTTGAAAGTGCCTCAGCCTGTAGGGAGGTATTCTCTGTAGTCTCCTCCTGTGACTCTGTAGTCACGGCTGTAGTACCTTCGGTAGTCTGTGCAGAGGTAGTAGGCTCTGCTGAGTTTTCGTTATTTTGAACTGCTGTACCGCCGCAGCTTGTAAGAGCCATTGCGCAGGTAATAACAGCAGTAAGGAACGCTAAAGTCTTTTTAGATGTATGATTATTCATCATATAGGTCACCACTTTCTTCAGGGTTCCCAATTCCAATATATGTATTTCTTTCTATGGTTGTATTTTACCCTACTGATATGTTGGTTTTGTGAAAGCTAATTGAAAGCGTGAAAAAATCTATGTGCGGAAATAAATGTAACGTGTAATTATCCTGTGATTTTTGTCAATAATAGCTATGAGGTGAATTTATGTTACGAAATACCCCGCTTTCTCCGTCGCTTGAGGAGAATATCTCCCGGCTGAAAGAAATAACCGGCGAAAGTTCAGACCTGCTCCTTAACCGGTTTGTATGCGGCGGAACTGACTGTCTGCTGATATGCTGCGAAGGAATGGTATCCACCCAGACCGCAGCGGAACTGATCTTCACGCCGCTTGCCAGCATACCTCCCCAGCCGGACGCAGCCGCCCTCATGAGCCATATCCGCAATTGTATGCTGCTTTCCACCGACCGCCCGGAAGTCCGTGACTTTGATACCCTATTCCGGCTTGTGTACTCCGGTTTTATGGTACTCCTTGCGGAGGGTACGTCCCTGGGGCTTGGATTCGGCGTGCAGGGCTATCCCACACGCAGTATAGGCGAGCCATCCGGCGAAGGGTGTCTTATGGGCAGTCATGAGGGATTTGTGGAGACAGTCCGCAGTAATATGTCCCTGCTCCGTCGTCGGCTGAAAAGCCCCCAGCTTGTTATGGAACTGATGACTAAGGGAAAGAAAAGCCGGACGGATATATGCCTTTGCTACATGAAAGACCGTGTGCCGGAAAAACTTATCAGCGATATAAAATCCTCCCTTGATGATATGGAACTGGAAACTATCCTCTCCACCGGCTACGTCCGCCC
>CAMOEP010000335.1 GCA_946612185.1 uncultured Ruminococcus sp. | reverse complement strand
GTATCAGTCGAAAAGTCCTTCAAGAGGACGTATTGTCATAATGTCAGCATCAATATCCGTGGATACTACCACATCACCGATAGCCGGCACAAGGTATTCACGGTCATCACCCTTTACAACGTACACATCGTTCGCACCGGTCTGCATAACGTCAGCTATCTTGCCGTAGACCTGACCGGAATCAGCATCTCTGACCTCCATGCCGATAAGGTCTTGTATAAAATAAGTATCCTCATCGAGTTCCAGGTCATCACGGTGCATATACAGAAGCTTGTTGCGCAGTTTATCGGCTTCTTCCGGTGTATTAACGCCCTCTATCTTGGCTATCACCATATTCTTGAACGCACGGGAATGTTCGATGATAACTTCGGTGTGGGCTTTGCCCAGGAAAAGCCTGTCGAACTCCGCTAAGAGTTCCGGGGAATCGGTGTAGGGCATTATCTTGACTTCGCCCCTGATGCCGTGGGTATTGACTATTTTTCCTGCTTCCAGAAATTCTTTCTTCATTATTTCCTCCGAGAATTACTCCGCCACATCTGCGGAATTTATTATCTGCCAGAGTGTGTCGCTGTCCGCCGGTGCATTCACAAGTATCTGGACTTTGCGGTTAAGGTGATCGTTAGGGTAAAGCTCGATCATATACTTGCCATTGCCGTCTTTTTCGCCCATGAATATGAGGAATCCCTTAGCGTTATCCGTAGCCAGATCGTAGTACACATTACCGCTGCGGTAGAGTGTATCTTTCATGACAGCGTAGGACATTGCGGCAACAGTCACACCGTGTTTAGTGATATTGATATCGTCGGGAGTATAGTCCGCAACGAAATGGAATAAGGAGTAGTTGTTATCATCGCAGCCGCCCTTGAAGCATTTTGTGAGTTTTCCCCATTGCTCCGGTGTAGTTTCGCCCTCATACATATCAAAGGTATCATCGCTGTCCATTGTCATAAATACGACAGTGACATTATCGTTACTGTAGGAGCGCTGTTTCAGTTCTGAATCGCCCTCGCCGCCCATTTTTTCCAGATCAGCGGGGACTTTAACAGTTGCGCCCTCACCGGTAAGTTCCTTGAAATCCTCCGGAACAGCCACGTCGCCGTGCTGATACTCCATGATCGTAATGTCCTTGCTCTGGCACTTCTTCTGGACATACAGCTTACCCGGCAGACCGGGAACGAATACAAAAACCGAAGCCGCCAGTACCAGAGGTACACCCAGGACGATGCCTGCACCCTTTAAAAAATTATTCATAGTAATTCCCCTTATATCATATTATTTAGCCGGACAGGATATTATCCCCTTACCTGCCCTGCAAGCTGCTGCCAGCTTGACCGCTTATCACGTTGTCGCTCGTAAACTCGCTTACATTTTAGAACATTACATTTTTCCGTCGCTCAACTTAGTTTTCAATGGTACAATATTCTATTCGTGTAATTCTGTAAACCAGATATCTTAAAATTCTAACGGAGAACTTTGTATCCTGCAAAACACGGTTGAGCGACGGCAAAATCACCGTTTCTGCCAAAGTGAGCGAGCGTAAGCAAGCGTCAACGTGATATGTGGTCAAGCTGACTCCAGCTTGTTAGTTTTTCATTTCAAAGTTTTCGCCTAAGATGTCCTTGTTTGCTTCAAGGATAGGTCTGATGTACTCAGCCAGGAATTCCTCTACCTGCTGTGAACTTCTTCCGGTGTAGTTCTCAGGCTTGAGAACTGCGTCCAGTTCCTCCTTTGTTACCATAAACATAGGATCTTTCTCGATAAGCTCGCAAAGATTGTTGTCCTTACCGTATACCTTTACCTGCTCGCCTGCGATCATTGAATAGTCCATGATACGGTCGTGGAGTTCCTGACGGTTTCCGCCCTTCTTAACTGCGTCCATCATGATGTTCTCGCTTGCCATGAAAGGCAGTTCAGCCATAACTCTGCGGCGGATCATCTCAGGGTATACTACCAGTCCGTCAGTTACGTTCATCATGATATTCAGGATCGCATCAACGCCCAGGAATGCCTCAGCAACAGAAATTCTCTTGTTAGCTGAGTCGTCCAGAGTTCTCTCAAACCACTGTGTACCGGCTGTGAAAGCAGGATTGAGAACGTCGATCATAACGTAGCGTGAAAGGGAAGTGATCCTCTCGCATCTCATAGGATTGCGCTTGTAAGCCATTGCGCTTGAACCGATCTGTTTCTTCTCACGGGGTTCTTCCATTTCCTTGAAGCTCTGGAGAATTCTCATATCATTGGAGAACTTGCTTGCAGTCTGAGCAATACCGCTGAGAACTGAAAGCACCTGAGAATCCATCTTTCTGGAATAAGTCTGACCGGAAACAGGTACAACTGCGTCAAAGCCCATTTCCTCAGCGATCATCTTTTCAAGCTGCTTGATCTTGTCAGTATCGCCCTCGAAAAGTTCCATGAATGAAGCCTGTGTACCAGTAGTACCCTTAGAGCCGAGAAGTTTCAGGGTAGACATTCTGTACTCCAAGTCCTCAAAATCCATAAGAAGTTCATTAAGCCAGAGAGTAGCTCTCTTGCCAACTGTAGTAAGCTGAGCAGGCTGGAGGTGAGTATAAGCCAGGCAGGGCAGGTTCTTGTATTCCTCAGCAAACTTAGCCAGGTTATTCATAACATTTATAAGCTTTCTGCGTACAATTTTAAGAGCGTCACGCATGATGATAACGTCTGTATTGTCGCCAACGTAGCAGGAAGTAGCGCCCAGGTGGATAATGCCGGCAGCATCAGGGCAAGCCTGTCCGTAGGTGAAAACGTGTGCCATAACGTCGTGGCGTGTGATGCGCTCTCTTGCCTCAGCAGCAGCATAGTCGATATCGTTGATATGCTCCTCAAGCTGTTTTACCTGAGCCTCAGTAACAGGCAGACCCAGTTTCATTTCAGCTCTTGCCAGAGCGACCCAGAGTTTTCTCCAGGTAGTAAATTTCTTATCAGCGGAGAAGATATACTGCATCTCCTCGCTTGCGTATCTTGTACAGAATGGGCTTTCATAGCTCTTGTAGTTATTGCTCATCGTAAGTATTCTCCTTTTCTCCGCAGGGTATCTGCGAAATATCATATGGTATAATTATAACATAGCACTATTTAAAAATCAAGGCTTTCTTCTTGATTTAACAGGGCAGCAGCATTTATTTTTGGGGAATTTTTATTTTTGGGGAATTATTTAAGTCGCACGTTAC
>CAMOEP010000334.1 GCA_946612185.1 uncultured Ruminococcus sp. | reverse complement strand
AATCGTAGGTATAGCGGTTGGGGCGGATATAGGCGGTAAGTACGTTCTTGTTCCAGAGAACGCCAAGCTGTCCCCAGGAAGCTGTCATGGTGTTGAAAGAATCCATAGTGCCGCCTGTCAGAAGCATCCACTCCTTGCCGATCTTTGTGAATGGGTTGAAGTTAAGGTCTGTGATTGGAATTTGCTTGAATGACATAGTTATCTCTCCTTATACTCTTTTCAGAGCTGATTTGTAACGCAGGCACAGTTTATCCGTAATAAGGGCAATGAACTCGGAATTAGTAGGCTTGCCCTTAGCGGTATCGACTGTGTAGCCGAAGAATGAATTAAGGGTATCAACGTTTCCCCTGTTCCATGCTATCTCGATAGCATGGCGGATCGCTCTTTCCACCCTTGAAGAAGTAGTATCATATATAGAAGCTACTGTAGGATAAAGCATTTTTGTAACACTGTCGAGGAGTGTCTTGTCCTTTATTGAGTAGAGTATCGCTGTACGCAGGTAGTGATACCCCTTTATATGTGCAGGCACGCCAAGCTGGTGGATAATGTCAGTAATGACTATCTCCAGATCATCGGTAATGCTTCCGCTTTTGCCGCCCATAGCTGAACTGATCGCCGCACACAGGTCATCAGCATCATATGGTTTAAGGAGAAATTTTGAAGCACCGTTCTCCATTACCTGATGCTCTATGAACTCATTATCGTATGAAGAAGTTATTATGAATACCGGCGGTCTTATGCCAAGATTACGGACACTTTTCATAATAGTCACAGCATCGCCGTTCTGGGTAGTAACATCGAGAACAGCCACATCCGGCGGATCTTTACTGATAGAATCAACTATCACATTATAGTCCTTGCGTCTGGTATAAGCGTACATACCACGCTCACGCAGTTTATTCGCCATACTTACACCTGTTCCTGCTGAATCGTCACCAATAAGCACTTTGATTTTGTCGGTCATAATTGCCCTCCTGAATTTTTTGTATTTTTTCTACAAACTTATATTATCACAAAATTCAGAAGATTTCAATGTCGAACCATTCGTGTTTTTGTTGAAAAAAGGTTTTTTTGCGCTCATATGGTGACTTTTGTCGCATACAAAAGTTATATGTCGATATTTGCTGATTAAATATGTCGAATAATAGACTTTCTTAAAAATGTATGTCATATCCGGCAGAAATTTTTTCCGGAATAGTCACTGTTTTTTCCCAAATGTCCTGCGCTTCATGGCATCAAGCATATTGTCGGCAATATTGCGCACCCTTGTACCCGGCGGGAACATCTTATCCGCAAGGCGCTGAGCCGCACTTTTGCTTACCTGCCGTCCGAATACCGGGGCAGTTTCAGCCTCGGTGGTAACGTCAGTCCAGGCTTGCAGTTCAAATGGCTCAAGCTGTTTTTCCAGAAGCATACGGTCGCCGATAGAGCTATGCAGAAGCAGGAACTCAAACGGCAGATCACAGCCGGCATACCCGAATTTATCCAGAAAATCGGCAAAATCCGCCTGGAATATCTGCCGGAAGTCCCTTGCACCAGCAGCCGCTTTCGGATTTGCCTCAAGTGCCTTTTTGATAGTACGGCGCAGGTCACTTCCCTGGTCTGAGAACTCCGTCAGTCCCAGAGTACCCAGCACCATAAATCCCAGCATATACTCGTCATTGCAGAAATCGCTTTGGGGCTGCTTGTTCTGAGGAACGTCAAAGGCATAGGCGGCATAGATGCCGAAAGCACAGTGCAGAGCAAGATACTGGGAAGTATCGTAGTCATAGATCTTTTTCGCCTGCACCCAGCCACGAAGTCTGCCTGATTTTACCATAAGGGGAACTATGGGCGTTACCAGCAGCGACTTGCAGCCCTTGACAATAGCTGCCTCAACGTCATTTTCGATACTGCTGCCGATGTGGAGGAGTTTTCCGGGAGTATTGGTATGGGTCTTCTCCATGATAAGGTCGATGACCTCACCGGCGGACTTCCCCGACCCTCGTGTAAGGAGCAGTTCGCTGCATCCGTCATAGCCGCAGTGGGAAACGATATTTGCTATCACGCTGCGAGGGTAGACAGAATCTGAAACTATGGCGATACGCTTCTTTTTCTGAATTGCCTTATCAAAAAGCTGTTTGCCGAACGAGCGAGGCGAGGCGAAGAATGTTACCAGTTCGCATTCACGCTCCATAAGCCTGTCCCTGGCGGTTTCAGTGATACCAGCCTTTTTCATGAGGATATTGTATATTGTCTTCAGGACAGCGCTGCCGTTTTTCTCGGCAATATCCTCCGCCTCACACCTTAGCTGAGTAAATGTGCGCTTTGAGGCGGTGTTGAACATCTTGAAGTCCTCCTCCATAAAGAGGAATATATCGTAGTATTCCGGGAACGGCAGTATCATAAGCGTATCTTCCAGACGGAAGCTGACTGTCTTGTACTGGGAATCCCCAACCTCTGCGAGCATATTCTTTGCAAGGGCATTCTGGTCGGCAGAAAGCGCTCTTGCTGTCTGGTATGCCTGATTCATTCCGTCACCTCACTATTCAGCGGCAGTAGTTTCGGTATTTTCGTCTGAGGAAGTGCCCTCACTGATCTGTTCACTGCTATCCTGCTCCGCAGATGTTTCACCGGCAGTTTCGGAAGCGGTCGTTTCAGTAGTCTCAGCCCCGGCAGTTGTGGAAGCGGTGGTGGTAGTGCCGGTAGAGATCGGCTCTCCGTCACGGAGTTTGATGTACTCATCAAGGGTGAGCGCACCGTCGGAGTTGTAAGCCCTGATAAGAGCGTCCTTTGAGGTGAATTCCTCGGACAGTTCGCCCTTGTCATTTCGCAGGTACTTGCCATACCACAGACCGAAGAATGACCATACCGCATTATCACGGAATGATGCATCAATATCCGGCACGCTGCTGCACTCGCTCAGGGCAATGAGCTTATTCTTGCCCACGATATTCTGGAGTGCAAGGAACTGCTCATAGCGGCTGCCGAAATCCTTGTCTGACTTCATATAAATGTCCAGTGAAGCGATGTCGAAAGTAGCCTGGTCAACGAGAGTTGTATCGCTCTGACCGTTCCATATCCAGATAAGGTTGTCAAGCTCAAAGTACTCGGTCATACGGGTATACATAAGCTGCCAGAGCCATTTATAGGCATCTGTGCCGCTTGCACCCCACCAGAACCAGTCGCCGTAGCCCTCGTGGAGAGGTCGCCAGAGAACGGGTA
>CAMOEP010000333.1 GCA_946612185.1 uncultured Ruminococcus sp. | reverse complement strand
TCTGCCCCAGGACTTTCCGGTTCACACGCATGATAAGTGCGTACCACTTTC
Organism: uncultured Ruminococcus sp.; assembly: GCA_946612185.1. GTDB lineage: Bacteria > Bacillota > Clostridia > Oscillospirales > Ruminococcaceae > Ruminococcus. The sequence goes on along the minus strand of CAMOEP010000333.1, from coordinate 3,168 downwards.
TGCTCCCACGGTGGCGGAGTACCTGATTTTCCGGATACTTCGCCCAGGGAGTATCGGGCTGCGTGCCGTAGTTATCCAGGGCATAGGCGAGAACCTGACTTCGCAGAGTTTCCATTACTTTCTGAAAGCGTCCATTGCCTGAACGATCTTTGCCATTTTCTCCTCAGCCTTTGCAAGCTTTGCCTTTTCAGCTTCGATAAGCTGTGCAGGTGCTTTGGCGATAAAGCCCTGATTGCTGAGTTTTCCGCTGAGGAAGTCGATATCCTTCTGAACCTTTGCACGCTCCTTTTCAAGACGTGCCAGTTCCTTCTCCTTGTCAACCAGTTCGTCCATAGGAATGAATATCCTTGCACTGTCAGTTACGGCATTTGCACAGTTCTCGTGGTCGAAGCCTGAACCGGTCTCAACGCTTGATGCAGAAGCCAGCTTCTCAAAGAAGATGCTGTTTGCAGCGAACAGGTCAGCGTACTCAGTCTCGATGAGAAGCTTTGCCTTTACCGACGGAGGAACGTTCATCTCTGTGCGGACATTTCTTACTGCCTTGATAGCAGAGATGATCTTCTCAAAGTCGCTCTCCTCTGCGGAGAAGTCGATAGACGGGTCATATGTGGGGTACTTTTCGAGGATTATCATGCTCTGCTCGTTTGTGAGAACCTGCCAGATCTCCTCAGTGATGAAAGGCATGAATGGGTGCAGCAGCTTCAGCATACCCTGCATTGCCCATACAAGTACAGCCTGAGCCTTTGCCTTAGTCTCGCCGCCTGCCTGGATACGGGGCTTTGTAAGCTCGATGTACCAGTCGCAGTAAACGTCCCATATGAAGTCGTATATCTTCTGTGAAGCTACGCCAAGCTCGAACTTGTCAAGGTTCTCGCCAACTTCCTTTGCGAGGCAGTTGAACTTCTGAACGAGCCACTTGTCCTCAACTTCCAGTTCGCTGGGCAGTCCCTTGAACTCGAAGTTCTCAGGCAGGTTCATCATGATGAAACGTGAAGCGTTCCAGAGCTTGTTAGCGAAGTTTCTTGCAGCCTTTACCTTGTCGTCGATATAACGCATATCGTTTCCGGGTGAGTTACCTGTAGCAAGCATGAATCTGAGAGCGTCAGCGCCGTACTCGTTGATAACTTCCAGGGGGTCAATACCGTTTCCGAGAGACTTGGACATCTTGCGTCCCTGAGAGTCTCTTACAAGACCGTGGATAAGTACTGTATCAAAAGGAACTTTGCCCATATTCTCCAGACCGCTGAACATCATTCTGATTACCCAGAAGAAGATGATATCGTAGCCTGTAACCAGGGTATTTGTGGGGTAGAAGTAGTCCAGATCCTCAGTCTTTTCGGGCCAGCCCAGAGTTGAGAAGGGCCAGAGTGCAGAACTGAACCAGGTATCCAGTGTGTCGGGGTCCTGACGCATAGGCTTGCCGCACTTAGGGCAGTTGCAGCTGCTTTCCTTTGTAACGGTCATTTCGCCGCAGGAATCGCAGTAGAACGCAGGTATCTGATGTCCCCACCAGATCTGACGGGAAATGCACCAGTCCTTGATATTTTCGAGCCAGTGGAAATATATCTTGTCAAAACGCTCAGGAACGAACTTTGTAGCGCCTTCCTTAACTGCCTTGATAGCAGGCTCAGCCAGGGGCTTCATCTTAACAAACCACTGTGTTGACACCTTCGGCTCAACTGTAGTTCCGCAGCGGTAGCAAGTACCTACATTATGGCTGTAGTCCTCGATCCTTACCAGAGCGCCCTCAGCTTCCAGGTCTTCAACTATCTTTGCTCTTGCCTCGTATCTGTCCATTCCGGCGTATGCAGGATAATCGTCAACGATAGTAGCATCGTCATTCATAACGTTGATAACAGGCAGGTTGTGGCGCAGACCAACTTCAAAGTCGTTAGGGTCGTGAGCAGGAGTTATCTTAACAACGCCTGTACCGAAGTCCATTTCTACATAGTCATCAGCAACGACGGGTATCTCTCTGTGAACGATAGGCAGGATAACTGTCTTGCCGACAAGATCCTTGTAGCGCTCGTCCTTGGGGTTAACTGCAACTGCTGTATCGCCCAGGAGTGTCTCAGGACGTGTGGTAGCCAGTTCCAGGTAGTTGTCAGTATCCTTGATCTTGTATCTCAGGTGCCAGAAATGTCCAGCCTGATCCTCATAAGTTACTTCAGCGTCAGAAAGTGAAGTGCGGCATTTTGGACACCAGTTGATGATACGCTCGCCACGGTAGATAAGTCCCTTTTCATAGTACTTTACGAATACTTCCTTAACAGCCTTTGAGCAGCCCTCGTCCATAGTAAAGCGCTCTCTTGACCAGTCGCAGGAAGAACCCAGCTTTTTGAGCTGTTCAACGATACGTCCGCCGTACTGCTTCTTCCACTCCCATGCACGCTTCATGAAGCCCTCTCTGCCCAGGTCTTCCTTGGTAATGCCTTCCTTGCGCATTGCCTCAACGATCTTAGCTTCGGTTGCGATAGCGGCGTGGTCAGTACCGGGAAGCCAGAGAGCAGAGTAGCCGCTCATACGCTTCCAGCGGATAAGGATATCCTGGAGAGTTTCGTCAAGGGCGTGACCCATGTGAAGCTGTCCGGTAATGTTCGGAGGGGGGATAACTATAGTGTAAGGTGTCTTTTTGGGGTCAGCTTCAGCACGGAAGCAGCCTTTTTCATTCCATGCGGCATAAATTCTGTCCTCAAAGTCCTTGGGGTCATATGCCTTTGCAAGTTCTTTTGCCATTGGTATGCTCCTTTTAAATGTATAGTATACAGTCCGGGTAAAAAACAAACCCCGAACCTCAATTTGGTTCAGGGCGAACGAAAGTCCGTGTTACCACCTGAATTCGGGGCGATAAGCTCCCGCACTCTGCGAAACTCCGTAAAGTTTCTTCCCTGTAACGTGAGAATCACGGCGCAGGCTACGCAGGGGCGCACCCCCTTCACCATTGCAGCTGATAGAGCTACTTTCGCACATACCTCCTGCCGGCTCACACCAGCCGCCGGTTCTCTGAAAGTTAGTAAAGGTGCGTACTCCTCTCCGTCGTAGCCTTAGATACGAAAATATTATACACGATTTCATGTTTTTTGTCAAGACCCAATTTTGCTATTTCCAGGGCAGCAGCATTTATTTTTGGGGAATTATTTAAGTCGCACGTTACTTTTTTTGTTTATT
>CAMOEP010000332.1 GCA_946612185.1 uncultured Ruminococcus sp. | reverse complement strand
GTTGAGCGACGGCAAAAGCACCGTTTCTAAAAAAGTGAGCGAGCGTAAGCAAGCGACAACGTGAGATGTGGTCAAGCTGACGCAGCTTGGTTTGCAATGGTACAAAGTTCTATCCGGGAATTCTGTAAATGTGATACTTTACAGTTCTACCTGAGAACTTTTGTACCATGCAAAATATGGTTGAGCGACGGCAAAAGCACCGTTTCTAAAAAAGTGAGCGAGCGTAAGCAAGCGTCAACGTGGGGGCGGTCAAGCTGGCTCAGCTTGGGGTTGACTACTTTGTTTTAAAGTGGTATAATGGTAAGGAAAGGATGTGCTATTATGAATATTCTGGTTGTGGGACTGGGTCTTATCGGCGGCTCAGTCTGCAAAGCACTGAAAAAATATACCACCCATACCGTCACCGGCTGCGATATCAACAAGGATATCCAGTTCAGCGCATTGCGTGACGTGGCGGTGGACTACGAGTTCGAGGGAGACTATTCCGGCTATGACCTTATCATCGTGTCACTGTTCCCGGAGGCTGCGGAGAACTTTATCCGTGAGAATATCGCATCGTTCAGCAAGGAGTGCCTGCTTACCGACGTTTGCGGAATCAAGGGCAGCTTCTCCGAGCGTATCAAGAAACTGGCGAATGACAATGGTGTGCGGTATCTGGGTATGCACCCTATGGCTGGCAAGGAGTTCGGCGGATACGCAAATTCCAGCGCTGACCTGTTCCAGAAAGCCAATTTCATCATTGCCGCAGACGAGGACTCAAAGCCGGAGGACGTGGAGATTCTCCGCAGTTTGTCGGTGGAGATAGGCGCAGGAAAAGTTGTTGTAACAACACCGGCAGACCATGACAAGATGATAGCGTACACGTCTCAGCTTGCGCATATTGTGTCGAGTGCGTATGTAAAAAGCCCGGAACTGAAGCTTGAGTGCGGATTCAGCGGCGGAAGTTTCCAGGATATGACCCGAATTGCAACCATGAACGAGAAGATGTGGACTGATCTTTTCATGCAGAACCGGGAGAACCTGATGTTTGAACTGGATACGCTGATTGGCAATCTGATGAAGTACAGCGAGGCTTTGAAAAACTCGGATTCTGAGGAGATGCTGCGGCTTATTGCTGAGGGCAGGCAGCTTAAAGAGGACAATCTCCGTCACCGTGTCGGACAACCAAGCTGACGAGCTGAGCCAGCTCGACCGCTTATCACGTTGTCGCTTGCTTACGCTCGCTTACTCTTTTAGAAGCGGGACTTTTGCCGTCGCTCAACCTTATTTTGCTTGGTACAGAGTTCACCGGCAGAACGATAAAATGGCAAATTTACAGAATTAAAAGAGTAGAACTTAGTCACATTGAAAATTCGGTTGAGCGACGTAAAAAGTACCGTTTCTGTCAAGGTGAGCGAGTTAACGAGCGGCAACGTGATATGCGGTCAAGCTGGCTCAGCTTGGAGCGACAACGTGAGGGCGGTCAAGCTGGCTCAGCTTGAGCTGGCTCAGCTCGCAGCTTGAAGTGGAGGAAATAATGATGAAAAATGGACTGGTTTTGGAAGGCGGAGCAATGCGTGGTATGTTTACCGCCGGAGTCCTCGACGTTTTAATGGAGTATAACGTGGAATTTGACGGCGCTGTGGGTGTCTCAGCCGGGGCGTGCATGGGCTGTAACTACAAATCCCGGCAGATTCGCCGGAGTATCCGCTATAATCAACGCTTTTCCCGGAACTGGCGATATTGCAGCGTAAGGTCACTTCTGCTCACCGGGGATATGTTCGGCGCTCAGTTCTGCTACCACACTATCCCCGATAAACTGGACGTTTTCGACACTAAGACCTTCGCTGAAAACCCTATGGAGTTCTATGCGGTCTGCACCGATATTGATACCGGTAAAGCCGTCTACCACCGCTGCCGGACTGCCGGTTACGACGACCTGGAATGGATAAGGGCTTCCTCGTCCATGCCACTGGCTGCAAGAATTGTTCGCATCGGTGAAAAAAAACTCCTTGACGGCGGTGTCAGCGACTCGATACCCCTCCGCTTTATGGAGGCAACCGGCTACGACAGGAACGTTGTCGTCCTCACTCAGCCCCGTGATTACGTCAAAAAACCCGGAAAAAGTGCGGCTCTTGTGCGCCGTGCCTACAGGAATTACCCGGCACTCGTCCGTGCCTATGAGCAGCGTCCGGCAATGTATATGTCCCAGCTAAAACACGTCCGCCAATCCGAAAAAGCCGGCAAAGCTTTCGTTATCGCACCTGCGGAGAAACTTCCTATCGGTCATATAGAGCATGACCCGGAGAAACTGGTGGAGGTCTACAGAATAGGCAGACTGACTGCACTGGAGAATATGCCGAAGCTGCTTGAATTTCTCGGCAAGGATAAGGCATAACAAAAATCCCCCTGACAGGACTTGCAGAACCCTTTGGTTTTGCAAAGTGCCATATCAGGGGGAATCGTTTTGTAATCGCCTAAGTTCGTTCGTAGCCGAACATAACTTTTGCGAAGAACTGGCTGGTGAAGTCGCTGCCGAACTTCTTCTTGAACACGTTTGTGGAAGCGCCGCCGTTCCGGACGAGGTTTTCGCAGTAGTTCCGGACGACCATGCGCTTGCGTTCCCTGGCATCGGAGGCGAGGAGGGGAAGGGTGCGGGAAGTCTCGATGTATGTGGTCACAATGTCCTGAAAAAGTGCGTTCATGGCGGAATAGTCGCTGCCCTCTTTTACAAGGTAAACTTTCCGGATATCCGCATACCAGGGCGTGCCGATCTGAGGAACGTCCTTCATATACCTGTATCGCTCGCAAAGTCCGGAGAGACTTGTGAGGATCGCTTGATACTCGCCGCTTTCCGGGTTTTCGGTAAGATCGTAGAACTCCGCATACGCCTTGATAGTTCCGGGGGCGAAAATGTAGTCCATTGACAGCATCGGCATATCACGCTCGAAGGGGGTCAGGATAAACGACACCATTTGCATCAGTCCCATGTTCATCTTCATGACGAACACCGAGCCAAGCCCCTTTGCGGTGAACTTTTCGGTATGGAACTTCATTACCGGGCTCATTTTGATAACGCTGAACTGCCCTGCATCTTCCTGTTCCAGGTCATAGGACATACTAACGATGAGTTTTCCGGCAGCGATAATTTCTTCTGAGTGTATCATATTCTCAAACCCTTTCTCCGCAGCAAATCAGGGCGTGTTGACACTAATCCTAAAGCGCATCTTTTTGGCAGAATTTTACGC
>CAMOEP010000331.1 GCA_946612185.1 uncultured Ruminococcus sp. | reverse complement strand
CTGTGAAAATATCATGGGGCAGAAGCGGCAGAGTGTCGGTTATCTGCGCTTCAAAGGCAAGTGCGGCAAGGTGCATATCCGTGTGTGCGGCGATGAATCTGTCATAGAATCCTCCGCCGTAGCCAAGTCTGCCGCCCTTTTCGGTGAATGCAAGACCGGGGAGCAGGCAAAGGGTATTCCTGGTGACTTCCGGCTGAGGGAGCATTTCGTCCGGCTCACGGATAGCGAACTTTCCTGTCTGGGAGAGCCTTAGCATGGAAAGTTCGGTGATGATGTGGAAAGTCATGATGCCGCCCTGACTTGTTCTGGGGTAGGCGATGATTTTCCCGGCATCAAGGAGTGCCGCAGCAATGTTATCCGTAGGGATCTCTGTGCCGAATGAGGCATAAAGGAGAATGCAGTCCGCCTGGGAAGCTGCCGGGTGGCTAAGTACTCTCACAGTGATCCTTTCGCACTTATCCTGGCTGAACGCTTCCTTGCGAAGTGCCTTGAAATGCGCTCTCAGCGCCTTTTTATCACTCGCAGAGGATAGCACGGAACTGTCTCCTGCTCTCAGCTTCGGAGTGAACAGCCTCGATAAGTTTCAGTGCAAACTGAACAGCAACGCCAGCACCTCTTGCGGTGATGAACTTTCCGTCAACGGCAACGGAGCCGCTTCCGATGTTTGCGCCCTCAAGCTGAGTCTCAAAGCCCTCATAGCAAACGGCAGTGCGACCCTTCAGAAGTCCTTTGTGACCGAGGATAGAGGGGGCTGCACAGATAGCTCCGATGAACTTATCGTTCTGTACGCAGAAGTCGATAGCATTCTGGACATACTCGGACTTTTCCAGATTGAGAGTGCCGGGCATACCGCCGGGGAGGACTATCATTTCCAGTTCGTCAGTAAGCTGAGCTTCCTGAGCGATGATGTCGGTAACAACGGGGATCCCGTGAGAGCCGACAATGATGCTGTCGCCCACGCCGACTGTGACCACCTTTTTGCCGGCACGCCTGAGCAGGTCAACAGGAGTGAGTGCCTCCACTTCCTCGAAACCATTAGCAAGAAAAACGTATATCATAACGATGTTCCTTTCATTTAAATGTAACAACATATTTATCCAGCAGAAATGCTGGTTTATAGCTTAGTTTTGCTTTGCGCAGACCTTCAAGCCCCAGGTCTTCCTCACGGTTTATGTAGGTGAAATCCTGTGCCACGCTTGCGGCGAAGCAATTGTTGATGCCCGCATAGATACCGGGAATAGAAACGTCTGCCTTTTCAATGTGGACACAGTAGGTGTCCGGGTTGATAGGCTCGCCGATAGTGACAGCCTTCACAATGCCCTCCTGCCGGATAATACCGCCCTGTAGCCGGAGTTCGCTGAAATGGTTGAAGTAGGTATTCAGTGCGAACTGTTCAGCGATCATTGACTTGTCCGAAACACCGGATTTTGAGTTATAAGTCTCAGTGAGGAAGACAATAGCATCGTCAAAATCCGTTTCGGTCATCAGTGAGAATGTGCAGCCAGTCTCCCTGAATCGTGCCAGGTGGTTGCGCTTGGCGTGAAACTTCTTTCCCGGCAGACTGATAAGGTCTGAGGAGTTATATATATAGTTTGCGCTGTCACGGTCAGACTCAGCGGTAAACTCGCCGGGGAAGGCGTTCTCCAGGGTCTCCAGAGCCTTCTGCTCAGCAGCGATGAGTACCAGCGGAGCGTTATTGCTTTCGGCAAACCGCCTCATCTCACCGATAACTTCCTTTATATCGCCCTCGCCGGCAGGGTAGGCGAAAACCGGTTTTCCGGAAGAAAAACCGCAGGAGATGTAGTACCCCTTGCAGAAAGCTGCCTGAGTGTCGCCCAGTCTGCGCCAGGCAAGGTTATTTGCAAAAGTGTACTCACAGCCCATGAAAAGGGATTTTTGCAGGGAAGAGTTCACTTTGTCACGATCACTTATGTCAAGTTCATGGAATTCAAGCATTAGTATCCTCTTTCATTGCAGCAAATCTTGCCTTGACTTCTGCCATTTTGCCGCAGGACATCTTGCCCTCCGGACATTTGCCCTGAGCAACGCAGGAGGGACCGGTTTTTGCGAAGATGCGAGGGGCGACCTGCTGGCAAAGTCTCAGCATCTGACAGGCAACCTCTCTTATTTCCCACTGGGCACGGTTGCAGCAGCGATGCTCGAAGAAGTTAAACAGCGAGCGCACGTTCATAGTGACCACGATCTTAGTCTCACAGGCATTGGGCAGGAGGAAGCGAGCGTCCTCGTTGGCGAGTTTCCGTGCTTTTGATGCGGCAGCTTTCTCGTCAAGCCCCTGAGCGATGAAGTCAGCCTTATGGCTTTCGGTGAGAATATCAGCGATCTTCTCGTAGCCTTTGGTAATATCATTTATTATGCGCTCATACTCAGCAAGCGCCTCAGGTAACTGGCTTATTGCAGGGGGAGTGATGAAGTCGAAGCCGTTTTCGCTGACGTAACGCTGGCTTTTCTGGGAGTATGAAGCGATCCTGTGGCGGACGAGCTGATGTGAGCAGGCACGGGAGATACCCTCTATGCCGAAAGTGAAGCTAACGTGTTCCATAACACTTTCATGACCTATTGACACAAGCATATCAATGTACTTTTCAATAACCTCGTCAGTAAGCCCGTCACGGAGTGAGACTATATCGCTGCTGGAGTAGCAGAGTTTTCCGGCAGTTGCAACCAGTTTTTCCGGATCGGGTGTGTGAGAGATAAGAGTAACTTTCGGAGTAACGCTCATAAACAAGCCGCCTTTCTGAATACATATACTTCTATTCTACCATTTTTCTTTCCATAAGTCAAGCAGTTTGCGGACATCGGCACAAATTATTTGGTGTCTGGCGGAATGGTCAGCGGCAGCAGTAGTGCCGAAAAAACGGAAAATGTGCTTACCTGTGCGGAAATACATGGGCAATTGCCCAAAAATTGCGGACTTATCGGGATTTGTTGACAATTATGATGTACAATGTTATAATAAAATCAGATATTATTAATAAACTGTTAAGGAGTGATGCCATTGAATCTTATTTCTGCTGCTAAGGAGGCTATAAATATCACAGAGGCGAAAAAGTATCAGTGCGGTGACAATGAAGTATTGCTGCCTGATCTGGATTATAGCCATGTTATCGTCATTTCTCCGGAAACAGGTGACAAACTCATATCTGCTGGAAGGGACGCTGATGAAGGCGGTTGCAGGATATGTGTCAGCCGTGAGTCATCGTTCGGTGCT
>CAMOEP010000330.1 GCA_946612185.1 uncultured Ruminococcus sp. | reverse complement strand
CTAAGTTCTATTCTGGTAATTCTGTAAATTTGCCATTTTATCGTTCTACCGGAGAACTTTGTACCAAGCAGAATAAGGTTGAGCGACGGCAAAAGTACCGTTTCTATTATGTAAGCGAGTTCACGAGCGGCAACGTGAGAAGCGGTCAAGCTGGCTCAGCTTGATTTACCTCTTGAATATAATAAAACTTTGTGCTATAATAAAATATATGCAATAAATTACGAAAGGAAACTTCTTATGGATATAAAGAATACTGTAACTTCCTTGTGCGAAGTCAGCGGCGCTTCCGGAAACGAGGACGCTGCGGCTGAACTTGCACTGGATATGCTCCGTAAATATTGCCCCGATGCACATATCGAAAGTGGCAATGTTATCGGAAAATATGGCACTCACAGCAGCGGAAAGCCCCTTCTTGTACTCGATGCACATATCGACCAGGTAGGCTTCATCGTTACCAGCATCACCGACCAGGGATTTGTTAAATTCAGCAGCATAGGCGGCATAGACCGCAGACTTCTCCCGGCACAGCCTGTAGTTATCCACGGCATTAAGGACGTGAGAGGCGTGATATGCTCCGTTCCGCCCCACCTCAGCAAGGGTGACAGCAAAGTTCTCAGCTTTGATGAAGCGGCTATTGATACCGGTTTCCCGGCAGATGAACTGAAAAAACTGGTTCAGCCCGGTGACACTATCACCTACGACGTAAAGCACCGCACACTTCTGGGAAGCCGCATCACAGCGCCCTCCCTTGATGACAGGTGCGGAGTTGCGGCGATACTTCGTTCTCTTGAACTTCTGGAGGGAAGCGAGTGCGCATACAACGTTGCCGTGATATTCTCCACACAGGAGGAAGTCGGTGAAAGGGGAGCAGCCATCGGCGCATACGCCCTTGACGCAGACGTTGCCCTTGCGGTAGACGTAAGCTTCGGCTGGGCGGCTTCCGAGGACGAGAAAAACTGCGGCTACATCGGAAAAGGCGCAATGATAGGCATTTCCCCAAGCCTTTCAAGACAGGTCAGCCGGAAACTCATCGCCGTTGCTGAAAACTGCGGACTGCCCTATCAGACCGAGGTCATGAACGGACTTACCTCCACAAATGCTGACCGGTACTCCGTGGCACGAAGCGGCGCTAAGACCGGAACAGTTTCCATACCTCTGCGCAATATGCACACTCCTGTTGAGGTCATCGACCTGGAGGACGTTGAGAATACCGCCAGACTGCTGGCAGGATTTATGAAGGAGAATCTGCAATGAGAGAACTGCTGAAAGAACTTTGCCTGATAAACGGCGTTTCTGGCGACGAGGACAGGGTGAGGGAGTATATTTCCGGGAAAGTTGGCGAATTCTGCGATGAAATGACCACTGACAATCTGGGAAACCTTATCTGCTTCAAGAAGGGCAGAAACAGTGCCAAAAAACTCATGGTCTGCGCACATATGGACGAGGTGGGATTCATCATCACTTCCATAAACGGCGACGGTACGCTTGCCTTCGACATGGTGGGCGGCATCGACCCTTCCGTTGTCATTGGCAGACAGGTGACAGTGGGCGGCGGCATAAACGGCGTAGTCGGCGCAGCAGCCGTACATAATCTTTCCAAGGAACAGCGTGAGAGCGCCCCCACCACTTCCTCCCTGTACATCGACATCGGTGCTGCGGATAAGGAAGAAGCTGAGAAGCACGTTCGCCCCGGCGACTGCGCATACTTCGACTCTGAGTTCACCGAACTGGGCGGCGGACGCATCAAGTCCAAGGCTATCGACGACCGTGCAGGCTGTGCAATGATGATAAAGCTTATGCAGGAGGAACTTGACTACGACACCTGGTTCGTTTTCAACGTTCAGGAGGAGATAGGACTGCGTGGTTCGAGGGTTTCAGCGTTCACCGTAGCGCCGGACTTTGCCCTTGTTCTGGAATCCACCACCGCTGGCGATATTGACGGCGTGTCCGGTGCAAAGCAGGTCTGCTCCGTTGGAAAAGGTGCAGTAGTGGGATTTATGGACAGGTCAACCATTTACGACAAGGAACTTTACCGCCTTGCCTTTGATTTAGCTGAGAGGAACGGTATTCCCTGCCAGACCAAGACCATGATCGCCGGCGGAAACGACAGCGGCGCTATCCACATAAGCGGAAAAGGCGTGCGGACTATTGCCCTTTCGCTGCCCTGCCGCTATTTACATTCGCCCTCCAGTGTGATACAGTGGAGCGACCTGGAGGATTCATATAAACTTGTGAAACTGCTGGTGAAGGAGATACCGGCACTATGATAAAACTTATAACAAGCGAAAGCGAACTTGACACCGAACTTCTGATGCAGTCCCTCTGCGGCAGGAAAATGATAGCCTACATGAAAGCCTACGGCGCAGGCTACGATTTCTGCCGGTTCTACAAGATAACCGACGAGAGCGGGGTAGGGTATATGTTCATCATCAACTCCACCCTGATAATCTGCGGCGACGGCTGGCTTGAAGCAACTGAGGAACTGCGGATATTCATAAGTATGAACCTGCCATTCCGTGTGGAGGGTGACCAGAAGATACTCTACGGAATCGGCATGAACGATGAGTACCAGCGCCTTAACAGGACGGTCTTTGAACTTATCCCGGACGACAGCAGCTATAAGTTTGCGGAGGAGTATGTGGACTTTGACCCGTATCTGCCGGACGTTTACAAGATACTCAGCGAGGGATTCCCGAATATTTCGGACTTTTCCCTCTGGTACACCGATACCTCCCACCGCTGCCGCCACGGTATCAGCCGGGTGTTCACCTATCGTGGCAGCACGACTGCTTCAGTAGTTTTTGACATTGGAAACGAGGTACTTATCGGACAGGTTGCAACGAAAGTTGCGGCGAGGGGAAGCGGCTATGCCAGGGAATTCCTGAAATGGCTGGCGCTTTTCCTGAATAATCTTGGAAAACGTGCATTTCTGCTTGCACTGGATATTCGTGTAAGCTTCTACCGGGAGATAGGTTTCCGGGAAGTTATGAAGGAGATAGTCCTGGAACGCCGTGACGACGGAAAGGACAGCCTGAGCAAGGGCAGACTTGCGGACGAAAATAAGAACCTGAAAGGATAAAATATGAACAGCAAGATAAACAGCATTTACAACTTCGACCCCAGACTGCTTGAGATCGCAAAGCAGGCTGAGGAAAACTGCAAGGGCGCAATGGCAGCAATGGACGAGACTGCCGAATACTGCGGCGCAAAGGTACTGAAAGCCTTTGCGGACA
>CAMOEP010000329.1 GCA_946612185.1 uncultured Ruminococcus sp. | reverse complement strand
ATACTATATGCCTTGTGCTGACGTGCATGAATCCCTATGTGGACAGGTTCTTATAAACTTGTCTCTGCGATGACCTCAACTTCCACAAGCACGTTCTTGGGAAGTGTCTTTACGGCAACGCAGCTTCTTGCAGGCTTCTCTGTGAAGTACTTTGCGTACACCTCGTTAAATGCAGCAAAGTCGCCCATATCAGCCAGGAAACAAGTGGTCTTTACTGCCTTCTCGAAGGAAGAACCAGCAGTATCAAGTATTGTGGCAAGATTCTTCATGACCTGCTCTGTCTGCTCCTCAATAGTGGTAGCTGTGATAGTGTTTGTTACCGGGTCAATAGCTATCTGACCGCTGGTGTAGACCATTCCGCCGGAAACTATTGCCTGTGAGTACGGGCCAACTGCTTCCGGTGCTTTATTTGTGTAAATCTTTATCATAGTGATTACCTCCTTATATTTCACTTACTATGCGTTCTGTCATTTCACGGCAGCCGATAGCGCTTACGTTTCCGCCGGTGATATCGGCAGTCCTGAAGCCTTCGTCCAGAACCTTGTCTACTGCACGCTCGATTGCGTCAGCCTCGCCGCTCAGACCAAAAGAGAACCTGAGCATCATTGCCGCTGAAAGTATAGTCGCTATTGGATTTGCCTTGTCCTGACCGGCAATGTCCGGAGCGCTGCCGTGGATAGGCTCATACATTCCACGCTTACTGTCACCCAGTGATGCGGAAGCAAGCATACCTATCGAACCGGTTATCTGCGATGCTTCATCAGAGAGAATGTCACCGAACATATTCGATGTTACGATAACGTCAAACTGTTTCGGGTCACGGACAAGCTGCATTGCCGCATTGTCCACGAACATATCACTGTACTCCACTTCCGGGTACTCCTGTGCAAGACGGTGCATGGTAGTTCTCCAGAGTCTTGAGGACTCAAGAACGTTCGCCTTGTCGATACTGCAAAGGCGTTTTCTGCGCTTCATTGCCGACTCGAATGCCACTCTGCCGATGCGCTCTATCTCGGTCACGCTGTAGGCTTCTGTGTCGTAAGCCTCCTGACCGTACTTTCCCTCACGGCAGCCACGGTCACCAAAGTAAATGCCGCCGGTAAGTTCCCGGACTATCATCAGGTCGAAGCCGTCGCCCACTATTTCGTCTTTCAGGGGAGATGCGCTGCGGAGTGCCGGGTAAAGTTTTGCAGGGCGAAGATTTGTGTACAGTCCCAGTGCGGAACGTATTCCCAGGAGGGCTTTCTCCGGGCGCTTGTCACCGGGCTGACTGTCCCATTTCGGGCCTCCTACTGCGCCGAGAAGTACACTGTCAGACGCAAGGCAGCCTTTAACAGTTTCCTCCGGCAGCGGCTCGCCGGTTGCGTCGATTGCACAGCCGCCGATGAGGTAGGGCGTGAATTTAAAAGTATGCCCGAACTTCTCCCCTACTCTTTCCAGTACGCTTACAGCGCCGTCAACTATCTCGCCGCCGATGCCGTCACCTCGCAGAAGTGCGATATTATATTCCATACCCGTGCCTCCTTAACCTAATTTTCCGGCAGCGATAGAGTTTATCAGTCCGCCGTTCCCGATAATATTCTGTATGAACTCCGGGAAAGGCTCTGTGCGGAACTCCTCCCCGGTAGTAAGGTCACGGATAATGCCGCTGTCCATGTCTGCTTCCACACGGTCGCCCTCTGCGATACGCTCAGCAGCTTCCGGACACTCAACTATGGCAAGACCGATATTTATTGCATTGCGGTAGAAAATCCTGGCAAAGCTTTTTGCAATGACCAGCGAAACGCCGCTTGCCTTTATCGCAATGGGAGCGTGTTCACGGGACGAACCGCAGCCGAAGTTCAGACCGGCAGCAATGATATCGCCCTTCTGCACACGGCTTACGAATGTGGTGTCAAGATCCTCCATACAGTGTGCAGCCAGTTCAGCATGGTCACTGGTATTCAGGTATCTTGCAGGGATTATAACGTCTGTATCAACGTTGTCGCCGTACTTTATAATATTGCCGGTATACTTCATATCTCCATTACCTCCCAGGGGCTTGTTATCCTGCCTGTCAGGGCGCTTGCTGCCGCAACTGCCGGGCTTGCAAGGTATACTTCAGATGTGGGGTGACCCATACGTCCTACGAAATTGCGGTTAGTGGTGGTTATGGCACGCTCGCCCTCGGCAAGTATGCCCATATGTCCGCCCAGACACGGGCCGCAGGTAGGAGTTGACACAACTGCGCCGCTTTCGATGAATATTTTCAGCAGACCCATTTCCATAGCGTCCAGGTATATCTGCTGAGTTGCCGGGATAATTATTACCCTTACGCCTTCAGCGCACTTGCGGCCTTTCATTATCTCAGCCGCCGCAATAAGGTCTTCCAGTCTGCCGTTGGTACATGAACCGATAACTGCCTGGTCTATCCTGATATCGCCTATCTCGCTGAATGTCCGGGCATTTTCCGGCAGATGCGGAAATGCTACGGTAGGCTCGATCTGTGAAAGGTCGATATTTATTACCTGGTCATACTGTGCATCTTCGTCAGCCTTATATATAACAGGCTCAGCCGCACCATGCTCTTTCAGGTATTCAAGGGTGATATCGTCCACCTCAAAAATGCCGTTCTTAGCGCCTGCCTCGATAGCCATATTAGCTATGCAAAGTCTGTCCGCCATACTAAGGCTTGCAAGTCCCTCGCCGGTAAATTCCAGTGAGCGGTAAAGTGCGCCGTCCACTCCTATCATGCCGATAAGGTGGAGGATAACGTCCTTGCCGGAAACGTACTTCCTGAGTTTTCCGGTAAGACTTATCTTTATCGCTGAGGGAACTTTGAACCATGCCTTGCCTATTGCCATTCCGCACGCCATATCAGTTGAGCCTACACCTGTGGAGAATGAACCAAGTGCGCCGTAGGTACAGGTGTGGGAATCAGCGCCAATTACCACGTTTCCGGCGCTGACAAGTCCCTGCTCCGGGAGGAGAGCGTGTTCGATGCCCATTTTTCCAACGTCGTAGAAATGGGTAACATCATATTCACCGCAGAACTCCCTGCACATCTTACACTGCTGTGCTGCCTTGATGTCTTTATTCGGTGCGAAATGATCCATAACCATTGTGATCTTATCTCTGTCGAAAACGCTGTCCTTGCCAAGTTTTGCGAACTCCTTGATAGCTACGGGGGACGTAATATCATTACCCAGAACCAGGTCAAGGTCAGCCAGAATAAGCTGTCCGGCGCAAACGCTCTGCTGTCCTGA
>CAMOEP010000328.1 GCA_946612185.1 uncultured Ruminococcus sp. | reverse complement strand
ACGTTTTCTGCGCTCGGACTTGGACACGCCTGAAATGGTGAGAGCCAGTTCCACATTAGCCAGAACGGTCTGGTAGGGGATAAGGTTATAGCTTTGGAATATGAAGCCGATAGAGTGGTTGCGGTAAGCGTCCCAGTCACGGTCTTTGTACTGCTTGGTGGACGTGCCGTTGATGATAAGGTCGCCGGAGGTATAGTGGTCAAGACCGCCGATAATGTTTAGCAGGGTAGTCTTACCGCAGCCGGAGTGACCGAGGATAGAAACGAATTCATTTTCACGGAAGCTGATGCTGACACCGCCCAGGGCAGTAACTTCATTCTCACCGCTTCCGTACTTTTTAACAATATTTTTTAATTGTAGCATATAAACTCCTTTTCAGCCTTTCGGGGGAGTGCATGAAAGGCAAGATAAACCGGTCATGATCGGGAGTATCAGGACGCACTCAAGGTCGCAAGAGCGCCGTTAACAGCGTCACTGACATTTGTGTAATCAGTACCATTGGTTGGGGGATAAGTGCCGATAGAACCGTTATACTTGACAGCAACCGCAATACAACTGCAATCGGAACTGTCAGCCGGAACAGAGAACTGGATACACATATTACTAAGGAAAGTGATACCAGGATTTTTGGTCATCATTTTGAATCTCAGAACGGGTCCTACAGATGTGTACTTTGAGTAAGTATAGGTATCATCATAGATAATAAAATCATTGACAGACCATGTCTCACGCAGATCCGTAAAACCGGTGATATTCAGCCCTTCTCCGGACATTTCGCTGAGAGAGGTGTTAACGAGATCGTAGACACATTCCGCAAACTCGCTGGCAGTTTCGGGAACATAAGCCTCTGCGAAAGGAGAAGCCCCTTGTGCAGGAGTTTCCGCCGGTGTGCTTTCGGAGTCGGCTTCGTCCAAAGCGGGAGCAGGCTCGTCTTCAATTATGAAATCCTCCGGTGCGTCATCAACCGAGAAACTGATCTCAGGTTCACTGGTGGCAGTTGATGCAGTGGTCGTCGCAGAAGCGGTGGTTACCGTTGCTGAAGTCGTAGAAGCAGTGCTGGCAGAAGAAGTGGTAGTCTCAGCCGGAGTAGTGGTTATCGCATCGGTAACAGCCGCCGTAGTTTCGGCAGGCAGCTCATCATTATCAGCGGACTGACTGCCGCAGCCGGTGAGCATAGCCGCAAGTATCAGTGCAAAAACATATTTTTTCATAACTCACATTCCTTAAAGATAAAACAAACGCCTGAAAAGAGAATTTCAGGCGTTTTGTCGGGATCATTTCATGCCGTACTTTTTAAGCAGGTTGTCGATTTTCTCATGAGGATCGAGGATCTTGCTGATAGAAACATCGTGGTTGATAGCCTCGATGAAGTAAGCGATGTACTTGGAAACATCGACTTCATGGAACCAGGGACGGCTGAGGAGTTCAGGAGTCCTGTAAGTGAGGTTAGTACCGAGAACGCCGCTTATAACGCCTTCCTCATAAGCCTTGTCGAACTTTTCAAGACCGTTTGTGAAGATAGCGTAAGTAGCGTAAGTGAGGATCCTGCCAGCGTTCTTAGCCTTGAGAGCGTAAGCTAAGTCGAGCATAGACTCACCGGAGGAGATGATATCGTCAGCAACGAAGATATCCTTGCCGTCAACGGGGTTACCAAGGTATTCGTGAGCAACGATGGGGTTTCTGCCGTTAACGATAGTGGAGTAGTCACGTCTCTTGTAGAACATACCCATTTCAACGCCGAGAACAGAAGCGTAGTACATATTTCTGTTAAGAGCGCCCTCGTCAGGGGAAACGATCATGAACTTGTCCTTAGACAGGTTCATATCAGGCATATCTCTGAGGATAGTCTTGAGAACCTGGTAAGTCGGCATAACGTTGTCGAAGCCCATAAGGGGAACAGCGTTCTGCACTCTGGGGTCATGAGCGTCGAAAGTAACGATATTAGATACGCCCATAGCCTCAAGTTCCTGGAGAGCGCAAGCGCAGTCGAGGGACTCACGGTAGCTTCTTCTGTGCTGTCTGCCGCCGTAGAGGATAGGCATGATAACGTTGATACGATGAGCCTTACCGCTTGCAGCCTGGATAATTCTCTTGAGGTCCTGGAAGTGGTCATCAGGTGACATAGCGTTCTGGAAACCGAAGTAGTTATACTTGCAGTTATAGTTGCCAACGTCGATGATGATGAACAGGTCTTTACCACGGACGGTGGACTTGATAAGACCCTTACCGTCGCCGGAGGAGAATCTGGGACATTCGCTCTCGATGAGGAATGTTTCGCTGTCAATGCCGGCACGCTTTGACCAGTCTACCAGATAGTCGTTGATCTTGTTGCCCAGCTCGGTAACGCTGTTCATAGCGATGATTCCGATAGGAGCAGCACTTGGCTCTGTGCTGAATAAATTTTCACTTGAAGCAGTCATAAAATGATCCTTTCCATTTGAAGTTGATGTCGGTTACTTGCAGAAATTCTCGATGTAGTGTTCGATATCCTCAGCGATGATCTCCTTAGCCACGTCAGCGTGGTCTATCTCATTGACAACAGTAGTTTTGTTTTCAAGTTCCTTATAGACCGTGAAGAAATGGGTCATTTCGTCGAAGACGTGTTTAGGGAGCTGTTCGATGTCCATGTACATATTATAGTTAGGGTCATCGAAAGGCACAGCGATGATCTTGTCATCACGGTGACCGTTGTCCAGCATACGGATAACTCCGATAGGGTAGCATTTTACCAGAGTAAGGGGTATGAGAGTTTCTGAGCAAAGTACCAGAACGTCCAGGGGGTCGTTATCATCGGAGTAAGTACGGGGAATGAAGCCGTAGTTAGCGGGGTAGTGAGTAGAAGTATGGAGGATGCGGTCCATTTTGATAAAGCCGGTATCCTTATCCAGTTCATACTTGATCTTACTTCCTTTACCAATCTCGATAACAGCGTAGAACGAGGTGGGGCTGATACGTTTCGGGCTGATATTATGCCAGATATTCTTCACTTGTGTAGTCCTCCTTTGAAACTTTCCTGCATTAGGGAAACGCAGGTTGATATAACAGAGTTCTGCTGATTTTAGTATACCATTTTTTTGAGATTTGTCAATATTACAAAAAAGAAACGACAAATTTTCGTCATAATGTCGATTTTTTTATAAAATGGGCGGAAGAATTTGTTCTTATTAGTTATTGAAATCTAACAAAGAAAGCGGTCAAGCTGAGCCAGCTTGACCGCCCCCACGTTGTCGCTTGCTTACGCTCGCTTACT
>CAMOEP010000327.1 GCA_946612185.1 uncultured Ruminococcus sp. | reverse complement strand
GCTCGGACTTCTTGCCGGACTGCATAAGGTCGATCAGCTTGAAGCGGCTGACAACTGCGCTGTTCAGCAGCATTACCACCAGGTACATAACTGCGAAGTAAATGATAGTCTTCAGGATCGCTCCGCCGGAGATAATGAAGTGATATGCGCTCATGTCTGCCTCAAAAAGTGAGACTACCAGTGCGCTCATTACCTGGGAAAGTCCTACTCCCAGAAGAAGACCGGCTGCCAGTGAACCAATGCTGATGAGCAATGTCTCCAGAAGGAGTATGGCTGAGATCTTGCCCTTTGTCATGCCAAGCATCAGGTAAAGGGCGAACTCTTTGTTTCTGCGCTTCATCAGGAAGCGGCTTGCGTAAACGATAAGCAGTCCCAGAACTCCTGCAACGAAAACGCTTGTAGATGAAATTGCTATTCCCAGCATTCTTACGATCTCACGGGTATCAGCGTCCAGGCGTGTCATTGCAGCCTGGTCGCTTATGGCGTTGAAAACGTAGAAAACTGCCACGCCGATCATCAGTGTGAAGAAATATATAGCATAGTCACGCAGACTTCTGCGGATATTGCTGAATGAGAGCTTACAGAGCATCGTTCACATCTCCTCCCAAAAGCGTTACAACGTCGATGATCTTGTCGAAGAACTGCTTGCGGCTGTCATCGCCACGGCTGATCTCGCTGAAGATCCTGCCGTCCTTGATAAAGATAACACGGCTGGCGTAGCTGGCGGTGAAGCTGTCATGAGTTACCATCATTATCGTTGCATTATGCTCGGTGTTAAGGTAACGGAAGCGCTCCAGCAGCATTTTGGCGGACTTTGAGTCCAGTGCGCCGGTAGGCTCGTCAGCAAGGACCAGCTTTGGCTCAGTAACGATCGCTCTTGCAGAGGCAACTCTCTGCTTCTGACCGCCGGACATCTGGTAGGGGTACTTATTAAGTACATCTGTGATGCCAAGCTGCCCGGCAACTGTCTTTACTGCCTGGTCGATCTGTGCAGCAGGCTTTTTCTGGATAGACAGCGCCAGAGCGATATTCTCATAGGCTGTGAGAGTGTCAAGAAGGTTGAAATCCTGGAAGATGAAGCCCAGCTTCTCACGGCGGAACTGACCAAGCTGTCTGCCCTTGAGAGTAGTTATGTCGGTGTCCTCCAGGTATATATGTCCGGCTGTTACCCGGTCGATAGTTGAGATGCAGTTGAGAAGTGTGGTCTTACCGCTGCCTGATGCTCCCATGATAGCTGTGAACTCGCCCTTTTCAACGGTGAATGAGAGGTCGTCGATAGCCTTAGTCAGGCTTGATTTATTTCCATAGTATTTTTCAATGTGCTGTATTTTCAGAAGTTCCATATCAACAGCTCCTTTCTGTATACTATAATACACCATTTCCGGGGAGTTGTCGCTTCTTTTATCTTACGGAACCTTTCAATTCTGTAACCTTGCCCCTCAGCGCACATCATGGAGGTCATTCCTTCCGAATGTGATGAGCAGTTCGGTGAACTCGCCCTGCTGCGAGCTTGCGGAGATCTTGTGACCCAGTTTCCGGCACAGCTTGTGTACGATGTAAAGTCCCATTCCTGTGGACTTTGAACGGCTGCGTCCGTTGGTGCCGGTGAAGGATTTCTCAAAAATATACGGCAGGTCGCACTCCGAGATACCAATGCCGTTGTCCCGGAAACGCAGCTCTGTACGGTCGGGGAAAGCTGCGGCGGTGACGGTTATCTCGCTTGCGCCGTACTTCATGCTGTTTGCCATAAGCTGACCCAGAATGAATCCCAGCCACTTGCTGTCGGTCATTACCTCGGTGTCAAGTCCGTCAGTGCTGAGGGAGATACCCAGTTCCTGTAGCTGTTCACGGTTGCGGACAGCAACATCTGTAAAGGCACGTTTCAGTGAAACCGGCTTGATGATGTAGTCTTTTTCGGCGCTGCCGCTTCGGGCGTAATACAGCACACTTTCTATGTACGAGTCGATACGGCTGAGCTGTTCGGAATATTTGTGGTCACCGTTATTGTGGCACATAAGCTGAAGGCTTGCCACCGGCAGCTTGATCTCATGCACCCACATTTCTATGTACTCCCGGAAACTCTTGTTCTCACGGCAGTATTCCGCAACCTGCTCGCACATGGAGCTGTTTCCCAGCCGCAGAGCATCATAAAACAGTTTGCCGTCCAGGAAATCCGGCTGTTCCAGTGTTTCTGCAAGAAGATATTTCTTGTCAAGCTCCTCTGAGTACATCATTAGCTTGCTGTAGTAATTTCTTCTGCGGAGGAAGTCCCACAGACCGGCAGAAAGAACTCCCAGCAGAAGTATCAGGCTGATAATGACGATAGATTCTCTTGAAAACCGGTAGGCAGTCATGAAAACGAACACAAGTGCGTAGGAGACTATACCTATTATAATAGAGGGGAGCCTGTCCCGCAGATAGTCGATCAGTTTCATTTCAGCACATACCCCTGTTTTTTGCGTGTTTCGATAGCGTCATTCAGACCCAGCTCCGCCAGCTTGCTGCGAAGACGGCTGATATTCACGGAAAGAGCGTTGTCATTGACGAACTCATCATTGTCCCAGAGCGCCGTCATAAGGTCATCACGGGTAACGATCTCTCCCTGACGATCCAGAAGAAGCTGAAAAATAATCATCTCGTTCTTGGTGAGTATCTGTTCGCAGCCGTTTCGTGAAATGCTGCCCTTAACAGTGCTGACCTGCGCATCGTGGTAGGTCTGTGCGGAAATACTCTTGCCGGCAGAGCGTTTCAGAACGGCAGAGATCCTCAGCAGCAGTATTGTTGGATTGTATGGCTTTGTGACGAAATCGTCAGCGCCGTAGCTCATTGAAAGCACCTCGTCGATCTCGCTGGTGCGGCTTGTTAGCATGATGACTGGTGTGGGATTTTCCCGGCGAAACTCCTGCAAAAGCGCCTCGCCGTTAAGACCGGGAAGGTTGATGTCCAGCAGGATAAGGTCAGCACATGAACTTTTCATCTGCTCCATAACGTTCTTCCAGTCAGTAACAGAAACAGGTTCGTAGCCGGCATTTTTCAGAAGGACGGCAAGCTCCTCACGAATTGAGACTTCGTCCTCGATCAAAAGTATCTTCTTCATTTTTCTCCTATCATGGCAGTATGTGTGGCTTTGTCCCGACCTGGCATAAAGAAGAAACGGGACTGATAATAAAGTTATATAACTAATTATATCACATAAGTCCGATAATATCAAGCATTCCTGAGATATTCCTCAGGGTGACAGCATTTACTTTTTGTGAATCATTTTCTGATATACAATGGAAAACTACCGTTT
>CAMOEP010000326.1 GCA_946612185.1 uncultured Ruminococcus sp. | reverse complement strand
TTTCCGCTGCCCAGGCGCTTTCGCAGAAGCATACAAAACATGGGCGGTGTCTGGGGGTTATCCACGGATTTTTCGGTGATGTGAACTCTTGCGCTGCCGGCATTTGCCGAAATATAGAGCTTTTTGCTGCCCTGGCGAGTTCTTATGGATATGACCACTTCCTCACGGGAGGGCTGGTGGATCTTCTCCACTCTGCCGCCGATCAGCGGGGTCAGTTCGCTTTTAACTGCGTAGAGAAACGCTCCGTCAAGAGCCATAGTATCATTCCTTTGCTAATTATTCCGCAATATATGGTCAATATTTTCAGCGGATACAGGTTAATTTTTGCGGTACGATAATACTTCAAAGTCCGCCTGAGTCGAAAGGCGTTCCAGTGATTCAAGCCGGAACTGTTCGGTTTTACCGGTTTTATAATAGTACGGTGTCATTGAGAAAAGACTGCGGATATCCTCAGCACAGGTAAGTTCCATGTCAAAGCTGATGCGTTTGCTTCCCAGGAATGTGAATCCGTCCAATTCATAGGGTTTCACTTCATTCTTGTACGGGCGGTCGTATATCGCTGATTTCAGTTCCCAGAGATGATTTTCAGAAGGTATGACCATTACCATAATTCCGCCTGGTTTCAGTACTCTCAGGAATTCCTCACCGCAGTAGGGCGCAAAAAGCGTCATAAGGATATCGCAGGAACTATCTCCCACCGGCATTGAGAATATACTGGCAGCAGCAAAAGTAACATTCTTCTCACGCTTTGCAGCATAGTCCACAGCAGTCTTGGAAATGTCAATCCCTATCATATCGACCGCAATATCTGACCGGTCAAAATTTGCTCTGACAAGGGAGGTATAGTACCCTTCGCCACAGCCGGCATCAAGGAGAGTGTCGCCGTTTTTCGCAAAACTTCCCACCGTCCGGCAAAGTTCCTCCGCAAGAGGACTGTAGAAGCCTTTGTCCAGAAACGCCCTTCTCGCCTGCACCATAAGCTTGTTATCGCCATGAACTCCACCGCCGGTGGACTGTAAAAGATTTACATAACCACTCCGGGCGCAGTCGAAGCAATGGCGGTTAGGACAGAGGTAGCTTTTTCCCGATATAACAAGATTTTCACCGCATACCGGGCATATGAGCGCACCCATCACACATAATCGCAGGGATCAGTCGAACTCTCTGCGATCTCCACGTCAAGCTGCGGGAACTTCTCCTCAAGCGCACGACGAAGTTCAATGAGAACAGGGTTTTCGGTGTGGAAATGACCGCAATCCAGCAGCGCAATCCCCATATTCTGGGAACTTATCCACACGTCATGCTTCACATCGCCAGTCATAAGCACATCGCAGCCCTTCTTCGCCGCAAGTGACAGCATTGAGCCGCCAGAACCAGAACAAAAGGCTATTCTGCGTACTTTACGGCGTATACCAGAAGTGAACCGCACATACGGACAGCCGAAAAGTTTCTTCATTTCCTTTGCAAAATCACGCAGTTCCACTTCCTCGGTCAGATTCACTATCCAGCCAAGATTCAGCCCGTCACCCAGTTCCTCGAAATGCTCATGCTCACCTTCGATACGGTAGTAATGCAGCAATTTCCGCAGTATTACGCCATTTGTACCGCCAGCAGCAATATCCAGGTTGGTATGCATACATATCGCTGAAATATCGTTGTACACCAGCTTGTGAACCGGGTCATTTGCAAACACACGCTTTATCGGGTCGAAAATTACCGGGTGGTGGGAAATAATAAGGTTCGACAGCTTGCTTGCAGCCTCATTTACGGCGGAATTCGTGATGTCCAGGGTCAGGAGGACAGTCTCGCACTCACGGGTCGCAGACTCCACCAGCCAGCCGGAATTGTCCCACTTTTCCTGAGTTCCGAAGGGGCAGATCGAGTCCAGAAAGCTGTAGACCTTGCTTATCTCCACCGGCTGTGAGCCGTTGCGAAGCTTGTAGGCAATTGCGTCATTGTGGATAGCCTCCTCACGATAGCCCGCATCTGCCAGTGTCACGGCAACTTTCTCATAGCGATTTGCCAGCCGGTTACGGTAATTTTCCGCAAGCTGGTCATCGCTGTCGAAGAAGCCGTATATCGCATCAAACTCGGAAAGTCTGCGCCAATCCGGGTTATACTCCGCACACATGACCACATACATCTTCTTGTCCTCAAGAACGATATGCTCCTCGGTAATGCACATCTTCATGTCGTAGATACACTTGCGCAGGACTTCCGGCTTGGTCATAGGCTGGAGAATCCACCGTATATCGCTGAATTCACGGCGGTCAGCGCATCTTATGATATCAGCGATAGTTTCGCCGCCCATTCCTGCAATGACCACATCTGAAACGCCTCTCAGGGAAACGTCCTTCAGACCATCGGAGAGGACAAGCTGCACTTTATTGCTGATGCCATACTTTTTCACAGTCTTAGCAGCAGCCAACAGAGGCCCTTCCTTAACGTCCGAGGCGATGACCTTGCTGCATTTGCCGGAATTTATAAGTTCAGCGGCAAGCAGGGCATGGTCAGTGCCAACGTCGCATACGATGCCCTCACCTGACACCAGGTCAGCGCACATTTGCAATCTCTTATCAAGCATATCCAACAACCTTCCATAGTCCGCAACAGCTGTCACGGATAATTAAATGAAATAATTACAGCGTGCCGAAACCGACACGCTGCGTCTTTTACATCAAGGCTCACTGAGCCTTCCGCCCGGTATGGGGCATTGCGTTTGACCGGAGCGCTTATGCCTTCTGTGCAAAATGCTCGTTGAGCTTTGCAACCAGAGCATCAGGGTCAGTACCGTGAACGGCACAAGCCTGCTCGATAGTCTCTCCTCTTGAAGCAGGGCAGCCCAGACAGTGCATACCTATTTCAAGGAACAGAGGTGCTACCTCGAAATCAACGTCGAGGATATCTCCGATAACAGTTTCCTTTGTGATCTGCATTTGAATCACTCCTTTCCGGGACAGAGGCAAAGCCTCATGGGGTTTTGACCGTGTGAGGTCAGGTGCTTACTCAGCGTTCAGCTTAGCGTAGCACTCGCTGCAATAAACAGGTCTGCCGTCCTTAGGCTCGAAAGGCACTTTTGCCTCGCCGCCGCAGGTAGCACAGACACCTGTAAACAATACTCTTTCGCCTCTGCCAGCATTCTTTCTTGCATCACGGCAGGGCTTACATCTCTGAGGCTCGTTAGTAAAGCCTTTCTCTGCAAAGAACTCCTGCTCACCAGCGGTGAAAATAAACTCCTTACCGCAATCCTTGCAGACTAATGTCTTGTCTTCGTACATTTTGATTTACCTCGCTTAAATTAT